>JAJZIE010000213.1 GCA_021810725.1 Bacillota bacterium
GCTGCTCGTCGGTCTCGCGGTGGCGATCCGCTGGGGCACCCTCTACCCGTTGATCAGCCAGGCCACGGGCGGTCTGCCGGTGACGGTGGGACCGCCGTTCTACGACGCCGTCTCCGCACCGATCGCGATCGGGATCATCGTCCTGATGGGCATCTGTCCCCTGATCCCCTGGCGATCGACCACGTTGCGGCGCACCCTGCGCGGCCTCGCGGCGCCCTTCGCCTTGGGGGTGCTCGGCCTGCTGGCGGTTCTTGTCCTCACAGGTTCCGCCGGTCTTGCGGTGCTGGTCGGCGGACTCTGGCTCGCGGCCGCGACCCTCTTGCGGGAGTTCTACCTCGGCTGGCGCGCAAGGCGCCAAGGACGCAAGGAAGGGCCGCTGCGCGCGGCCATAGGCTTCCTCGGCCAGAACCGCCGGCGTTACGGCGGCTACATCGTCCACCTCGGCATCCTGGTCCTGGCCGCGGGCATCGGCTTCTCGACGCTGCAGTCCGTGCAGAAGACCGTGACCCTGGCACCGGGCCAGACCGCCCGGATCGGCGGCTATACGGTGCGGATGGCGGGGCTCAGCACGAGCTACCCGCAAGGGGAGCGCACCGTGGCGGCGGAGCTCGCCGTCTCGGGCTCCGGCGGCACCGTGACGCTCCGTCCCTCGCAGACCTTCTACCCGCAGGTGACAGGGCCCGCGCAGGCGAACGGCCTGCCAGCACTGGCCTCGGGGCCCTTCGCCGACGTCTACACCGTGCTGTCGGGTTGGCAGGGTCGGGAGGCGACGCTGCTCCTGATCGTCGAGCCGCTCGTCAGCTGGATCTGGGCAGGAGCCATCGTCGTGGTGCTCGGCATCCTGCTCTCCCTCGCGGATGTGCGCGGCGACGCCAAGGGGCACCCCGTGACCAAGGAGGCGAAGGCATGGATCGCCTGACCTTGATCCTGGTGGCTCTGGCCGTCGCGCTGCTGGCCGTGCTGCCGCTCCTGCGGCCGGGGGTTCCGTCGGCGACGCCGCACGAGGAGGCGCAGCCGTCCTTGCGTTCGGCCCTCGCGGAGGACCTGCGTACGGGAAAGATCAGCGCGGAGGAATACGCGGCGGCGGAGCGGGAGGAAGAGGCATGAGGCGGCGATCCGGTCTCCTCACGCCTTGCGCGATCGCCTGCCTCGCTCTGCTCGGGGGAACGGCGCAGGCCGCCGCTCCCGCGGCGCGGCCGCTGTCGGCGCTCGAGATGGCGGTCACCTACGCGCATGGCTCCCTGCAGGTCTACGAGATCGCCGCGGCGGGTGCGGGGGGCGAGGTTTCGCTGCCTCTGGCCGCGGGGGCGACAAACCTGCGCGTGACCGGCGGCAGCTACCAGCTTTCGCCCAGGCGCACCGTGGTCCGCATCCAGAGCGCGAACGGCCAGGTGAGCGTGCGCTACGCCATCCCCACCGCCAGCAACCGGGACTTCCTCTTCGTCTGGCACACCGAGGCGCCGATCTCGAGGGTGCTCATGCTGACGGGCCCATCGGTGCACCCATCGGGGCTCGGCATGTCGCCGTTCTCGCTCGGCGGGAGGGTCCAGGTGGGCGGTCAGGCGCTCGTGAGCTTCAGCGCCAAGAACCTGCCGGCCGGCTTCACCGAACGCTGGCTGCTCGAGCTCGGTCAGCCAGGTGGCTGGATCGCGAACATCCTCGCGGGGCTCGGCGTCGTGCTGCCGCTGCTCTTCATCGCCCTCGCCATCCGGCGCGCCGCGCGGAGTGGCGGGCGCAGGGCCGCATAGGGTCGCTTCCAAACGAAAGCAGCCAGGGCGAGACCCTGGCTGCTTTGCCCTGGGATGGCGATCACAACGGCTTCGGATGGTCGGTCGCGTCGTAGTCTCTGGTCGCCGCGAGCTGGAAGCCCTCCGCCCGGAAGAAGGCGACCGTGGCGGAGAAGACGCCTGGGCCGGCCGAGCGGCCGAGCACCTCGCATTCGGCCTCGACGCCTGTGGTGCCCAGGAGGAGCGCGAGGTGGCCGAGGTCTGTCTCGGGATGGGCCTGAACCCAGAGACCGCCGTCGATCTCGAAGAGCTCCTCGCCGCCGCTGCGGGCAAGGCGAGCCAGCACCTCGTCGCCGAACTTGCGGACGGCCGGGTTCTCGCGCCGGTCGTGGTCCGCCTGGTGGTCGCGGGCGATGGCGCCGACGCAGATCGTCACCACCCTGAGGCCGAGGCGCTGGCCCGAGGCGGCGATGGCCTGGCCGAACTCCTGCAGGAGCGCCGGCGAGGCGGTCGCGACGCCAAGCGCCAGAACGGGGAGGTCCTCGGCCGGCCAGAGCTGGCGCAGCACGGTGGTGGTCTCTGGCGTCAGGGGGGCGTCCTCGGCAAAGGCGGGCAGGCCGAACGCGATCGCCGTGTCGATCAGGGTCTGGGCCATGGCGGGCACGGACGGGTTGCGGTAGAGGCCCCCCGCGCCGCGGGGCGGCTCGACGCGCCCGACCGCGAACGCCCGCGAGCGCCAGCCCGCGTCGATGGCGACCAGGAGGTCCGGGCGCGCGGCGGCGAGGAGCGACTGGACGTGTTCGATGCTGTCGGCGAGGGACCTGTCGCCGTGGATCTCGGGTGGTACCAGGAGGGCAACGAGGTCACGCATGAAGGGGCCTCCCGTGCGTCATGTCCCACCATTATAGGCCTTGCGGCGCCTTCGGCCCAAAGCCCGCCTCAGCGGTCCTCGATATGCTGGCGGATCGCGGCGGCGAGACCGTCGCGATCCTGGTCGCGGTCCACCTCGACGACGACCTGACGGTAGGTCTCGTGGCTGAGGTTCAGCGTCAGGCAGTGGGCGGGATCATGAAAGTCGTAGAAGATGGTGCCGTCGCCCGTGATGAAGGTGCCGGCCGTCTTGACGCCCGGCAGGTTCGTGCCGATGCGCAAGCCTCTGAAGAACGCCTCCGGAACGGGATCCGTGGACACCGAGGCGATGTGGCTGTAGGGGAGGTGGAATGCACCGTGCAGCGAGAGGATCTCATCGCCCAGGCTGAGCGTGATCTGAAGCCGGTCGGGTGCCACATCGACATGCGCCATGCAGGGACCTCCCTTGGGACGGTCTGGGCCCCTATTCGTCGTGTCCGGGTCCCTTACCTGTGACGCCGTCGCGCATGCCCAGAACCTTGCCAGGATTGGAAGATACGCATATTCTCTGAGCCAAAGCCGCCGCGGTCTCAAGCTTGACCCGGGCGAGCGGAACGCGAGGTGACAGCGCATGGAGCCGTTCCAGCAGCTAGAAAACATTCGGGCGCAGGAACTCCTCAGCGAGCAGGCGCAGCGCGACGAGCAGGCGCTGGTCGTGCCCGAGCGCGAGGACGGCTCCCCAGGAGCCATCGGGAAGCTCGGCGCCCTCCTGCGGGCGATCTTTCACCGGCCGGCAAGATGAGGCCTCGCGCTTGACCGACCTCCGCGACCACGGTAAAGTCACGCTAAGAGTTCTTCTTTACGCTGTTTGCCACAATTGAGCCCCGTCATGGCGGGGAGAGACCGATGCGGAAGAGAGTAACGCCGAAGCCAACGTGCAGCGAACCGGAACTGGTGCGAGCCGGGACAGCGGCAGGGCGCGAAGATCACTTCCAAGGTTCCCGGCGAGGCGCCGCCCGAGGGCGGTGAGGTAGTCGGCGACGCGAGGCGCGCGTGATGCGCATGGAGCCCGACCTCGGTCGGGGAAGCAAGGTGGTACCGCGGTGACAGCCCGCCCTCGTGAGGCTGTCACCGCTTTTTATTCCCAGAAACAGGGGAGGCTACTTCCATGGACTATCGCGAGACGGTGCTGTTGCCCAAGACCGAGTTCCCCATGCGCGCGAACCTGCCGGAGCGCGAGCCCGGCTGGCTCGCCTACTGGCAGGAGCACGGCCTCTACGAGGCGGCGCTCAAGCTGCGCGCGGGAGCGGAGCCCTTCATCCTGCACGACGGGCCGCCCTACGCCAATGGCGACATCCACATGGGCACCGCGATCAACAAGGTTCTGAAGGACACCGTGACGCGCTTCCAGACGATGCAGGGCAGGCCTTCTCCGTACGTGCCCGGCTGGGACACGCACGGGCTGCCGATCGAGATGCTCGCCCTGCGGGAGATGCGCCGCGACCGCCACAGCCTCGACGACCTCGCCCTGCGTCAGGCTTGCCGGGCGTTCGCCGAGCGTCACATCGCCCAGATGACGGAGCAGTTCAAACGCCTCGGGGTGCTCGGCGATTGGCAGAACCCCTACGTCACGATGAACCCCGTCTACGAGGCGCAGGAACTGCGGGTGTTCGGCGAGATGTACGAGCGCGGGCTCGTCTACAAGGGCTTCAAGTCCGTGCACTGGTGCCCCATCGACGAGACCGCCCTGGCGGAGGCGGAGATCGAGTACAAGGATGTCTCGTCGCCATCGATCTACGTCAGCTTCCCGATCGAAGTCGCGCCCGCGGCAGAGGACCTTGTCGGAGCGGGCCTCGTCATCTGGACGACGACGCCCTGGACGCTGCCCGCCAACGAGGCGGTCGCGCTGCACCCGGAGCTCATGTACGGCCTGTACGAGAGCGGGCACGGACCCGTCGTCATCGCCGTGGCCGCGGAGGAGCGTCTCAGGGAGAAGCTCGACCTCGGCGCGAAGCTGC
>JAJZIE010000214.1 GCA_021810725.1 Bacillota bacterium
CTGCTTGTCCGGCTCGCACTCCGACGCGCCGGAGAAGAAGAAACGAGCGAAGGCGCGCGCCTCCGCGCTTGAGAGCGGCAACTGGGCGAGCCTCTCCTGCACGCCCTCCCACTCCTTGCCGGAGTAGAGGAAGAGGCAGTGGTCAAGACCCTTCGTGATGACGAAGCGGCTGCCGAGGAGCTCGCGCATGCGTGCCGGGATGAAGAGTCGGCCCTTGTCGTCCAGACTGTGCCGGTACTCCCCCATGAACACGCGCGTCACCTCCCGCCACCACGTCTCCCCACTTTCCCCCACTACATTCGATCCGCACCGACGAACTCCTGCTTGCGCCCCCACCGCCCGAAAAAATAACGGGCGCCCCGGCAGTGCCGGAACGCCCGTGCTGTTATGCGCCTAGACGGCGATTGGCTCGCTATGCTGTTGCACGCCGATCAGCAGGTGGAGGGCATGCCCGCAGGCCGGGCAGTGCAATTCGCCGACCGGACTAGCCGGCTCGTGGCTCACGGTTAACCCCTGAGCCCCACAGACAGCGCACAGGAACTCGACAAGATGCTCCTGTTCCATTCGCCTGCCTCCCCTAGGGCGGCCGTCTAGGCCCCCTGGCTGATGCTTCGGCGAGCGCCGCGCGAACCCTCCCTGCCATAGGGGCACGCGGTGAATTCTTGCGCCGCTGGACGGACCATTCGCATCAGTCCGCCCCGGGGGCCGGCAGCGGCGCGCCGGTGGACCGCGGCCGCCAGCGGTGGCGGGGCCTCAGGGCACGTGGTTTGCGGCTCGGGAGCGGCCAGCGCCATCCCCAGCCGACGATCGCGGTGGCTGCCGGCACGAAGAACCCGAGCAGGACCAGGGTGTAGACGAAGAGCCCGAGCACCACCACGACACCGAGCTCTTCAAGACTTGTCACGCCCGAGACCACCATCGACCCGAACGTGCCGCCCATGATCACGGCGGCCGACAGGATGACGTGACCCATGCGGCGCATGGCCTCCCGGATGGCCTGCTTCGGCGTCATGCGCTCCCGCAGCATCTCCTCGAATCGCGTCATCAGGAAGATCGCGTAGTCGACGCCGAGCGCCACCAGCAGGAGCAGCACGAAGAACGGCAGCACCCAGTAGATGCCGGTGTGGTGTAGGAGGTCGACGAACAGCAGTTGGCCGAGTCCCATCGCGACGTAATAGGTGGCGTAGAGCGATGCAATCAGGTAGAGCGGGATCACGAACGAACCCAGCAGGACGACGAGCAGGACGAAGATCGCGCCCAGCACAAGCCAAGCCGTCTGCTGGAAGTCATGGGCCGAGATCGCGCTGAGGTTCTCCTGCAGGCCGCTCTGGCCGCCCGCGTAGAGGGATCCCTTGCGCACGGGACTGGTCTGCAGCGCATGGCCTGCGGCGCTGACGAGGGTCGGCATGAGATCGATCGCCTGGGCAGAGTACGGGTTGGCGGCGAGGGCCACGGTGAACGATGCGACATGACCGTCCGGGGAGATGTAGCTCTGCATGGCGCTCTTCAGACTCGGGTTGGCAAGGGCCGAGGCCGGCAGATAGAAGCCGGAGTCCGCCGCCCCCTGCGACATGCCCGCAAGGGCCCCTTGCGCCTTCGCGACACCCTGTCCGATCTCGCCCGCCGCCCCTGCGGCGGACGATAGGCCTGGTGCGAGCTTCTCCGCTCCCTTTGCGGCCTGCCCCGCGCCGGCCGCGATGGCATTGCTCGAACGGGCGTAGGTTGCGACGCCAGAGGCGAGCTTGGGCGCGGCTGTCGAGAGCGCCAAGAGGCCATCGGCGACGCGCGACGCGCCACCGGCTAGGCTCTGTGCCCCTTGCGCCGCCTGCGCGGTGCCCTGCGCGACCCCCTGTGCGGCCCCGGACAGCTGCTGACCCGACGAACTGAAAGCGTTCGCGGCCTGGCTCGCGGCCGCGGCGCCCTGCGCCACGGCCGCGGCGCCGCTCTTGGCCTGCTGGAGCCCCTGGTCGAGCGCGGACGCCGTTTGCGAGATCTGCTGCCAGTCCGGCGACTGGGACGTGCCCGGGTGGGCGGCCGCCCAGGCCGAAACGGCCTGACTCAGACTCTGCGCCGCTTGCGACAGTTGCGTTTCCGACTGGCTGAGACCGGCCGCGCCTTGCGCCAGCGATGCATCCCCGCTGGCCGCCTGCGCGAGGCCGCCGGCGAGCTTCCCCGCTGCGGTGGCCACGGCCTGGGCGCCTTGCGCCAGTTGCGACGCACCTTGCGCCAGGCTCGACGATCCGCTGCCCAGGTTGGTGGCAGCCGACCCGAGCCGGCTCGCCTGGCGACCGAAGCTGAGGAGTCCGTTCGTGAGGGTTGGCGTTGCCGCCTCAAGCTCCTGCGCCGCGGCGGTCAGTTTCGCGGCGCCGGCCGCCGAGGAGAGGACCTCCCGACTCGCCTCGCCCAGTTGCGCTGCAAGCTGGTTCGCCCCCCGCACAGCGGACTTGAGTCCGCTGGCGACGCTGCCGGTCTGGTTGGCGAGCGTGAACTGGGCCACTGGCTTGCCGAGCGGCCAGGCGGCGCTCTCCACCGCCGTCACGCCGTGCACGGCCGCGAGTGCCTGCGAGACGCGGTCGACGGTGGCGAGACCCTGGGGCGTGCGCAGGTTCGCCTTCGTCTGCAGCACGATCTGCGCCGGCATGGCCTTGCCCTCGCCGAAACTCTTCGCGACGGCGTGGAATCCCCGGACCGATGCGGCCTGGGGGATTTGGTGCAGGGTGTTGAACGAGCGTTGCCCTGTGTAGAGAAGGGCGACGGGCGTCAGCACGGCGACGAGCGCCAGGGCCGTCCACCAGGGATGGCTCGTGGCAACGCGCCCGCTGAAGTTCCACAGACCGAGCGGCCGGGTCGCCTCGCCCGTCACTGGCGGGCGGGGCCAGAAGAGATTGCGCCCGAAGATCGCCATGAGCGCCGGAATCAGGGTCAGGCAGGCGAGCAGCGTGATGGCGATGCCGATGGCGACGCCGGTGCCGGACCTGTACAGGCTGAACTCGGCGAAGTACAGCGTCGCGAACGAGACGAGCACCGTGAGTGAGCTGAACAGCACGGTGCGCCCGGCGCCAGCGAAGGTGCGCGCGATGGCCTCCTCCACGCTCTCGTGGTTCCGCTGGAGTTCCTCGCGGAAGCGGTTCAGGAGGATGATCGCGTAGTCCGTGCCGGCACCGAACAGGACGGCGATCAAAAACGTCTGCGTGAACGTCGTGAGCGGGAGGCCGAAGCGTCCCAGGTAGGCGTCGACACCGGACGTGATCAGGAACGAGAGTCCGATCGTGAAGAGGTTGACCAGCGGAGCGAGCGCGGATCGCAGCACCAGCACCAGGATCACCAGCACGAGCGCCACCGTCACCGCCGCCGTGCGGTTCACGCCCTGCTGGGAGATGGCGATGTTGTCCTGCATGATGGGCACATCGCCCGTGTAGTAGATGCTGAGGCCCCGTGGCCTCCGGCCGAAGTTGCCTTCCACCTTCTTCATGGCGCTCGCGGTAGCGGGATTGACGTCCGATTGACGGAAGCCGACGACCGCGATCTCGGTGGACTTGTCGCGGCTGACGAACGCGGATGCGGCGCTGGAAGCGACGGTCCAGCGGTCCTGGACGAAGCTGATGCCGTTCTTGGATGTCCTCTTCGCGAGGGATGCCAGATGGCCGCGGAAGAAGCTTTGATCCCTTGCCGTCAGTCCGCCCTTGCGGACGATGGCGACGATCAAGCTGCTCTTTTGCGGATGTCCAGGGTCGATGCGCGCGACGAGCTTCTGCGCCCGCTCGTAGCTGGCGGTCTTGGGCAGCGTGACGGCGTCCTGCTGCGCCACCACCGTGCTGAGCTGCGGCAGGAAGCCTAACGTCAACAGCGCGAGCGCAAGCCACACGATCACGATCGGCCAGCGCAGGCGGACGATGAGACGGGTCATGCGCTCTGGCGTCATGGCTCCCTGCTGCCCGGCTGCAGCTGCCGCAGCACACCGGAGACGGCCGCCAGCAGGTCGAGCAGCTCGCCCCCCCGCTCGGCGCCGAATTCGTGCACGATATTGCCCCAAAGGCCCAAGAGGTGCCTTTCGGCCTCCGCCAACAGCGCCTGACCGCGTTCGGTAACGGAGAACCAGGCGACGCGACGGTCGTCCTCGTCGGTGCGCCGGTCCACGAGGCCCTGCGTAATCATCCGCTTCGTCAGGCCGCTCACGGGACCCGATGTGATGCCGAGCGCATCACCTACCTGCGCCGCCGTCCAGGGGCCATCGCGGCGCAGCTGGCGCAGGAAGTAGAACTGGGCCACTGTCAGCCCAACCTTCTGCGTCTCCCGCGTCACATGCTGCAGGAGATTTTGCATCAGCACCGGGAAGAGTTGGTCGAAGAGTTCCGCCAGCTGCCGTTCCCGCTCCGTCAAGTCCGTCCCTCCAGCCGAACCATCTTCTTTTCGCAGAGTCTTCGTACTGAAGATAGTTGTCGGCGAGGTGATCGTCAAGAGGCATGCGCCACGGAGCTAATTTCGCTGTCGTGA
>JAJZIE010000215.1 GCA_021810725.1 Bacillota bacterium
AAATCGATGGACCTCATGGTTCGGCAGCGGTGGCCTGCTCCAACCGGGGGTCGCAACTTTGACACTTGACCACGTCCCTTGCGTATACCCTTAGGTTCGTTCACTATAAAATGTGGCAACTGCATACTGCAGAGGCACGGGTTGCCCCCGTCAGGGGGCTTAGGGAATCAGGTGAAATACCTGAGCGGTCCCGCCACTGTAAGCGGCCGATGAGCGCCTAGATGCCACTGTCCTCGGATGGGAAGGCGGCGCGAGGTTACCGCGAGCCAGGAGACCTGCCCGTGCCATGCCGGCGATCCTCCGGAGAAGAGGCCACGCCGGAAGGTGGCGTACGTCTGCCTTCTGAACGGGCACCCGGAGCAATCCGGGGTCTTCTGTTTTCAGAAAGGGGTAATGAGGTGCGCCGCTACGGATTCCTTGCCTCCCTTGCCTCCTTGGCCGCCGCAGCGTCTCTTGCGCTCGCAGCCTGTGGCCAGACTACACAGGCCCAGGGTCCGATCCACCTGACCGATGATGCCGGAACACACATCGTGCTCAAGCAGCCCGTGAACCGCATCATCTCGCTCGGCCCCTCGAACACCGAAATCCTGCTGGCGCTCGGGCTTAAGAAGGACATCGTCGGCATTGACAACGAGAGCGTGCAGTACAGTCCGGCGCCCTACCAGAGCGAGGCCAAGGGGCTGACCGAGGTGGGAGACTCCTACACCTGCCTCGACATGGAGAAGGTGATCGCGATCAAGCCGCAACTCATCCTCGCGATACCTGGCGCCGCAAACCTCGGCCAGTTCAAGTCGCTGAAGCTCCGCTACGCCATGATGAACCCGACGAGCGTGCAGGGCATCTACAAGGACATCCGGTTCATCGGCGCAGCCACCGGCCACGGCAGTCGGGCGGCGGCTCTGATCGCCAAAATGAAGTCGCAACTGACGGCCATCCACAAGGCGGTCGCCAGCCTGCCAAAGCCCAGCATCTATGTGGAGCTCGACCCCAAGCAGTTCTACACCGCGGGACCGGGCAGCTTCCTCGACGGTCTGGTTACCATGGCCGGCGGCCGCAACATCGCGGACAAGATCACCCACTTGGCTTATCCAGCCCTCTCGGCGGAATCGATCATCGTGGCCAACCCGCAGGCCATCGTACTGCTCGATGTCCCGTACACCTCAGTCAAGGCCGTAGACAGTCGTCCGGGCTGGTCGCAGATCTCGGCCGTCAAGTCGGGTCGCGTATACGGCAACATCGACCCGAGTCTCCTCTCCGAACCGTCCCCCGTCATCGTGCAGGGGGTGCGGGAACTCGCGCGGGATCTGCACCCGGGTGTGAAGATCCCCTGACCGCGAGGCATGGCATGCTCGGGGCTCCCACGCCTGGCGTGGGAGCCCCGAGCTTAGGTTGGGCGGATCGTTGCCAGCCGTCCGAGCGGGAGGATGGGTGCGCCGCCTG
This sequence comes from Bacillota bacterium, assembly GCA_021810725.1. Lineage (GTDB taxonomy): Bacteria > Bacillota > Sulfobacillia > JAJZYS01 > JAJYTV01 > JAJZQO01. Next base: position 1,441 of record JAJZIE010000215.1, read on the forward strand.
CTGAGGGCAGCCACACTGGGTCCACCACCAGGAGCAAGGCCGTCGCCGGCCCGCCCGACTTCGTCAGGAGCTCCGGCGACAGGTCCACGACGTCCGTCGGCGCCAACCCGCGCTCGGCGAGATCTGCCAGCTCTTGCGCGAGGCCGTGCGAGCCGAGCGGCAAGGCCTCCTTGACGTGTCGGTCTGCCATCACCGAGCGCAGTTCGACGAGGGGGACGATCTCCGGGTCGCCTCTGCGCACCGCGTCCTGCGGCGCGCTCTTCGGCCTGCCGAAGACGTAGAGGTGGTCGCCCGGCTGTGCGAACCCATGCCGCATGCCTCCAGGCGCGACCTCGCCGACGGCGACGAAGCCTGCGCCGGTGGCGATGGCGGCCACGTTCTCCTCGGTGCTGCCCGTCACCGGAAGGTCCGGCAGACCCGCATCGGCGACGAGATCGCGCATGCCCAGAACCACGCGCTCGCCCAAGCCCTGCCAACGTAGCGTGAGGAGGTCTGCGAGGAAGAGCGGAGTGGCCCCGAGGGCCAGAAGCTCCGCCAGCACGACGCGTGCGCCGAAGTAGCCGACCTCCTCCGGTTCGGCGTGCACCGCGTCGCCGGGCTGCGGTCCGATGCCGCCGATGACGTCGAAGGCGAAGAGGAGATCGTTGCCGCCGGGCCGATGGAGCACCGTCACGTCCCTGACCTGCTCGATCATGGCTGCAGCGCGGACTGCAGGAACGTGCGCGCCGCCGCCGGGTGCGCCACGAAGTCGATGTGGAAGTACGAGGCGAAGAGTTTTCCGCTCGCAAAGCCCTCGCGGAACGGCTCCCGCCCGTGCCGGCTGAGCTCCAGCGCGAAGGGCTCTCCCGCACGGAGCCGCGACCAGTGGAACTCGTGCCCGCGCAGGCGCGTGCCCGCAGGGCCGAGGATGCTGGGGACCAGCGTACGTCCTGCGGCATAGCCGAAGGAGTGCAGGCGGTCGCCCATCTCGACGTCGGCCGGCACGAGGCCGAGCATGGGGATCGTGCTGCCCTGTGCGTCCGTGAGGGAGCGAGCGAGGTACATCATGCCGCCGCACTCGGCGTAGATCGGGCCCGCAAACGCCCGGATCGACGTCGCGAGCGCTTCGTTAGCGCTGAGTTCCGAGGCGTAGAGCTCCGGAAAACCGCCGCCGAGAATCAGGGCCTGGCTTCCTTGCGGCAGATCAGAGTCGCGCAGGGGACTGAACGGGACGAGGTGCGCGCCAAGCCTTTCGAGGGTCCTCAGTCCGGAGGCGTAGTAGAAGTGGAAGGCGGCGTCGTAGGCGTACGCGACGGTCACCGTCCGCGTCGATCTCGGCTTTGTGGCAGGCGACGCGGGGGGCAGGGCGGGGGCCTCCCGCGCCAGGCGCAGCACCGCGTCGAGATCGACCGTCTCGGACACCGCAGAGGCCAGGTGGTCAAGATAGGTCTCCCTGTCCTCGAGGGCAGGGGCGGGCACCAGGCCGAGATGCCGCTCGGGGCGCTCGATGGCGGCGTCCTTGCGCAGGTAGCCGATGGCCGGCGGCAGCCCGTAGGCCTGCAGGGTGTCCTGCAGGAGGCGGTAGTGCCGCTCCGAACCGACGCGGTTCAGAAGCACGCCCTTGATCTCCACGTCCCACGCGAAGCCAGTGAACCCGCGCACGACCGCCGCGATGGAGTTCGAGAGGCCGCCCGCGTCGACGACCAACAACACCGGTGTCCGGGTCCAACGGGCCATCTCGGCGCTGGAGGCGTGGAGCGAGCGACCCGGCTCCTTGGCGTCGAAGAGCCCCATGAACCCTTCCATAACCCCGATGTCGGCGTCCGCGAGGCCCTGCGCCATCAGCTGCAGCGCCAGCCTGCGGCCGTGCAGAAAGGCGTCGAGGTTGTAGGAGGGGCGTCCGGTCGCGGACAGGTGGTGACCCGGATCAATGTAGTCGGGGCCCGCCTTGAATCCCTGCACGCGCAGTCCGCGGCGACGCAGGGCGGCCTGGATGCCGATCGTGAAGCTCGTCTTGCCGGCGCCGCTCTGGGTGCCGGCGATCATGACGCGGGCGGTCATACGCTTGCGAGCCAAGGGAGGGCTCGCACCTCGCCATGGCGCCACGGCGCGACATCGGTCCACGCGTCGGGGCCGAGCCCCCTGGCGAGCAGCGCCAGGACGCGGTTCACGCCATCGTGCGCCACCAGCACGATTTGCCCCGAGTTCGCCAGCTGCAGGGCGTCGGCGGCCGCCGTGCGGATCCGCGCCCAGAACGCCGAGAAGCGCTCGGCGCCCGGCAGGTCGCCACGGGCAGGATCGCGCAGGAAGCGGGCAAGGCGCTCCTCGCCGACGCGCCTCAGCACTTCATGCCCGTCGAGACCGTCCCAGCCGAAGTCCAGCTCGCGCAGCCGGTGGTCGAGCACCATCTCACCCTGCAGGGCGGCGGCGATCACCTCGGCCGTCTGACGGCAGCGCAGCAGGTCGCTCGAGAAGATCCTGACGTCCGCGTCAAGGCGGGTCGCCAGCGTGCTGGCGGCGCGGCGGACCTGCTTCTGCCCGACGGAGGAGAGCGCGGCCGTGGCCGGTAGTGGCCAAGCGCCATCGCCAGCCTCGCCATGGCGCACGATGTGCACGACACGCACGGCACCGGCCGCGGGCAGAGAATCGGGTCTTGCGTCCAAGTTCGGCAGGCCACCTTCCGTGAACCCCTGATCGGATGATAGCAGAGGCCCCGGCACAAGGTGGACCTGCGGCAGGGATACGCAGGAATCGCGAGGCCCGCGTGCGAATGATGCGGTGTCGGGTGCCCGCAGAGGGCGAAAAGGGAAGGCCGTGCAAGTCGGCCGCTGTCCCGCAACTGTAAGCCGCGAGGAGTCGGACGCAGCCACTGGGCTCAGCCCGGGAAGGGTCCGCGCTCTGAGGACCGGCAAGCCAGGAGACCTGCCCGACAGTCCTCGAGCCAGCCTGCGCGGACAGGAGGGAAGGCGCCAAACACCTTTCCATGCTCCGCAGACGCGGGGCATGTCGTTTTGCTGGCTGGTGCAGGCGCATCCGGAAGGCGTGCGCACGGGATGGGAGGCGCTCAGGTGACAA
>JAJZIE010000216.1 GCA_021810725.1 Bacillota bacterium
GCCGTTGAACGACTCGACCCAGGCGTTCTGCCACGGCGATCCTGGGTCGATGAACAGCGTCCCGGCGCCGTTGAAGCGGCACCAGTCCGCGACGGCCTGGGCGATGAACTCTGGCCCGTTATCAAAGCGCAGGTAGACGGGGTAGCCACGTATCCCGGCGATCTCGTCGAGCTCGGCGACGACCCGGTCGGCGTCGATCGAGTGCTCGACCTCGATGGCGAGGCACTCGCGGGTGAACTCGTCGATGACGTTCAAGAGCTTGAGGGTCCTCCCGCTGCGCAGCTGGTCGAACTGGAAGTCGGCCGCCCAGAGCACGTTCGGGCGGATCGGGCTCATCGCCCCGGTGACGACGCCGTGGCCTCGCAGCGGCTTCTTGCGCTTCTTGTAGGGCACCTTGAGCCCCTCGAGGCGCCACAGGCGGTGGATGCGCTTGCGGTTGACGTTCCAGCCCGCCTTCCTCGCGGCGACGGCCGCCCGGCGCCAGCCCCAGCGAGGACGCGCCTTCGCGAAGTCCCGAAGGAAGCCCCGGAGGCGCTCCTCGTCCTCGGAGGGCGAGGGCCCGGCAAGGCGCTGGGTGGAGCGGGGCTGGCCGACGACCCGACAGGCCCGGCGCTGCGAGACCCCGAACCGCTCCTCGAGCATGACGACGGCTCGACGGCGGCGGTCCGGGGCTAGAAGTTTCCCCGGTTCAGCTCCTTCAACATGTCGATGTCGAGGGCCTGGTCGGCGACGATGCGCTTGAGCCGCTGGTTCTCCTTCTCGAGCTCCTTCAGGCGCTTCGCGTCGTCGGCCAACATGGCGCCGTACTGGTTCTTCCAGCGGTGCCAGGTCGACTCGGTGATCTCGAGGTGCCGGCAGACCTCGGCGAGCTCCTGGCCTTGGCCGAGGAGCTTCTCGCCCTCGGCGAGCTTTCGGATCACCTGTTCAGGGGTGTGGCGGCGGCGCTTCATCGTCGTGTGGTCCTCCCTGCCCATCTTGGGGCATCGGACTCGCACAACGGGTGGATCAGCTCAGGGGGACCCGGTCAGTTACTTCGTAGACACCAGGAACGCCGGTGGAGACAACAATGCGACTCCACTTGGACGTCCCAGGCGGGTAGTGGCAGACCGTGATGTCGAGGCCGGTCTCCTCTGCGAGCTTGGCGATCTCGAGCTTCCACAGGCGGACGCGATGACCGTTCGATCCGCCGCCGTCCGCAGTGATGAGCAGCCGCGTCGCCCTGGGAAAGCGCGTCCGCCCCATCTTGTTCCGCCATCGCCGGATGGCCTCGACGACGACGGTTGCCACGGCGGCGGAGTCGCGACCCACCCCTCGTCGTTGACGAGGTCGTAGATCCCATAGGGAACGGCCCGTCCGAGTTCCTTGTCGACGAAGTCATGCACGTTCACCCGGACCGGCTCGCCTTTTGGCTGGGACTCCCTGCCCTTGTTCGAGAAATCGCTGACCAGCAACTTCTTCTTGTGTCGACGCAGATTACCGGCTGAGCGACCTCGACGAAGGACATGGCCCGCTCGTTCAGGTAGGCGAACTGGGCGCTCGCCGCCTTCACCCCGACGGTCGCCGTGTCCTATGTCGTCTTCGCCCTGTACCTCGGGATCGTGGAGCTCTTCGCCAAACCCGGCATCGCCCCAGCGTTGGTCCACGTCCCAGAGCTCCTCGCCCAGGTGATCTTCACACCGCTCCTCGTCACCTGGTCCATCTCGGTCAGCATCGCCATCTCTGCCTACTCCAAGGACCCTCGCAACGCGGCACAGCTCGCAGTGCTCTGCTGCCTGCCGGCGGTCGCCGTCACCTCGCTCATCGCCTTCAACGTGATCCCCGCGACACTCCCGGTCGCACTGGCCTTCGGTGCCGGCCTGGTGCTGCTCGACCGCCTCGGCTGGCGCGTCGCCACGGCAATCTTTGATCGCGAGTGCCTGATCACGAGCACCTGACGCAACCGCTCCTCCCAACACCACCCCTGGCAACAGGCGCCCGCGGCCATCAGCTGGACAGATCACGCTCCGGGAATCATTGGCCACAATGCTTGGGATCGATGAGCCGCGCCCATGGCGCATCGCGGTCGATCTGCGCCCGCGCACCGACCGCGACACGCGGATCGATTGAATGCGGGCGTCGCCGCCCTGAGCGCGGGTCCCGTCGCGCTCTGGACGGTGTGCGAGCGCATGGAGGGCGAGCGAGGAGCCTAGGTCCGCGGCGCCACGCGGAAGGCCACCGGCAGCCGGGTCCAGCTGTTGATCAGGGTCACCGCGAACGTCAGCGCGACCAGGTCCGCGGGCGCGAAGACGCCGGACGCCGTCGCGTAGACGTCGTCCGGCACATGGCTGTCGGCCACGAGCGTGACGGCCTCCGTCCAGAGAAGGGCGGCGCGCTCGCGCTCCGTGTAGCACGTCGCCTCGCGCCACGCGGCGACCAAGGAAAGGCGCTGCTCCGTCTCGCCGCGCGCACGCGCCTCGCGCCAGTGCAGGTCCAGGCAGAAGCTGCAGCCGTTCAGCTGCGACGCCCGGACGTAGGCGAGGTCGCGCAGGGCGGCGTCGATGCCGGTGCCTTCGAACACCGCCGGTGCCTCCCGCAGGAAGCGGTACACGGCCGGAAGCTCCTTCACGTGATCCAGGCGCACGCCAAGCCCTCCCCATTCGGTCGCTCCGCCGCCCGCGGCGCCGCCCTCGTCGAGCCTGGTCGAAGCCTAGCCCAGAAGGTCCAGGGCCTCGCGCGCCGTCGTCCGCCGGCAGGTGAAGGACGGCGTGTCGCGCAGGGTGTAGGCGCTGGCCTCGCTGAAGCGGAGCTCCATCATGAGGTCGACGAACTCGAGCGGGCGGTCGCTGTCGAAGGCGAGCACGAACTCCTGGTCGTCCAGGCCGACCGAGTACGTGGTGTGGATGCGGATCTGCGGGTACTTGTGGCCGATGCGGATGTGCTCGACCATCATGCCCTGGCGCGCCCCGGCCGTGAGCTTGTACCACGGGCGGATCTTCACGAACGGGTAGACGACCAGGTACGCGCCCTCGCCCATCCGCACCTCGAGACGGCTCTCCGGCTGGTCGGGATGGCGGTGGCCGCGCGTGTAGATCGAGCGCTTGGTCACGCTGAGGTAGCTGTACGGCGCCGTCAGGTAGGCGCCCATCGCGGTCCGGTTCACCTGCCCGGCCAGGTCGAACATCTCGCCGAGCTCCGGCGAGGCGTGCCAGAGCATGAAGTCGCAGTCGCCGCGCGTGCCGACCATGCTGTAGGGCTGGAGAAGGCCCCGTTCGGCGACCGCGTCGATCACGGCGGCGAGCTCCCCCTTCTGCCGCTCGCGCTCGTCCGCCGGTAGCCGCCGCCACGCCGGGTCGACCCTGTAGAACGTGTAGCGCACGTACTGCTGGGGGAGCGTCGGCTCGGCCGCGTCGCCGTGCCCGCCCTCTCCGTGCCCATCGCCATGCGGCTGCCCTTCCGCCTCTTCCTCGAAGCCCTCCGGCTCGCGCTCCTCGTCCATCGTCCGCACCGCCTTCCCGTCGGGTCCGCCGTCGCCTGCGCTATGATGGGGCCAAGTGCCAGGAAGGTGGCGAGCGGCGTTGTCCGACAGCGATTTTCTCCGTGCCTGCCGCGGCCTTCCGGTTGCGCGCGTGCCCGTCTGGTTCATGCGCCAGGCCGGGCGCTCGCAGCCGGGCTATCGCGAGATCCGGCGCAGGCGCTCGTTCCTCGACGTCGTGCGCGATCCCGAGCTCGCCGCCCGCATCACGGTCTCGCCCGTGCATGAGCTCGGCGTGGACGCCGCGATCCTGTTCTCGGACATCATGGTGCCGCTCGGTCCGGCCGGGATCGATTATACGCTGGAGGAGCACGTCGGCCCGGTCATCGCGGCGCCCGTCGCGACGCGGGCCGACGTGGACGCGATCCGCGTGCCCGCGCCACGGCGCGACCTCGCCTACGTCCTCGAGACCGTGGCGGGCGCGCGCGAGGCCCTCGGGCCGGTGCCGCTCATCGGCTTCAGCGGCGCGCCGTTCACGCTCGCGAGCTACCTCGTGGAGGGGCGGCCGTCCCGCAGCCATCTGCGCACGAAGCGCATGATGCACGCGGAGGGCGCGCTCTTCGCCGCCCTCCTCGGCCGCCTGGCGGACATCGTCACGGCGTACCTGCGCGCCCAGGCCGAGGCCGGCGCCCAGGCCCTCATGCTGTTCGACAGCTGGGTGGGCACGCTCTCCCCGGCCGACTACGACCGCCACGTCCTTCCGGTCATGACGCGCATCCTCGCGGATACGGCGGACCTCGGCGTGCCGCGCATCCTCTTCGGCGTCGAGACGGGCGAGCTTCTCACGCGCATGCGCGACGCCGGCGCCGAGGTCGTCGGCGTGGACTGGCGGGTACCCCTGGACGTCGCCGCGGCCCGTGTCGGTGCGGGCGTCGCCCTCCAGGGAAACCTCGACCCCGCGCTCCTCCTCGCCCCCTGGGAGGCCGTGGAGGCCGGTGCGGCCGCCGCCCTGGCCGCGGGACGCCGCCACGCGGGCG
>JAJZIE010000217.1 GCA_021810725.1 Bacillota bacterium
GCGCCAAGCCGGTAGCGGCGCCAAGCCGGTAGCGGCGCCAAGCAAAGCGAACGGGGCCGACCTCAGGTGAGGCCGGCCCCGCGCGATGCGGTTCAGTCCGCGGATGCGCCGTGTCCCTGCTGGGCGAACTCCTTGAGCTTGGCTTCCGACTCGAAGGTCGGGATGCCGCTCGCAACGCCCCAGTAGAAGAAGACGAGGGAGACGACAGCGACGACCAGCATGTCCCAGCCGTAGGGGATGATCTGGTGCGGCGCGCCGAACTCCGAGGAGCCGATGTAGGTCAGGACCAGCATCACGATGATGTACACGACGAGCCAGATGCCGGCCTTGACGTACTTCCAGGAGTAGATCTGCTCGTCCGGCGCGAAAGTGGTGACGCCGTACGCGTAGAGGAGGACGCCGACGAGGAGGATCAGCGCGACCGGCGCGTCGATCGACCAGCCGGACCAGTAGAGGATCAGCGACGCCACGACGAACGCGGCCGGCGCGAAGAAGCCCATGCCGCCCAGCTTGAACGGGCGCGGCATGTTCGGCATCGTCTTGCGCAGCACGGCGGCGGACACCGGGCCGATGATGTAGGTGAAGACGGTCGCGTTCGAAACGAGACCGACGAGCGCCGACCACGACGGGAGCGGCAGCAGGAACGCGAGGCCGATCACGACGGTGAAGATGAGCGCCCAGAGGGGCACGCCGGTCTTCGGGTGGACCCAGAGCAGGAAGCGCGGGAAGTAGCGGTTCTTGCCCATGGCGAACATGACGCGCGAAGTGGAGGCGAGGTACACGTTGCCGGTACCGGCCGGGGACCAGATGCCGTCGAGCAGCAGGATCACCGCGAGCCAGCCGAAGCCGGCGAACTTGGAGAGGTCGGAGAACGGAGCGGTGAACTCCTTCTGGGTACCGGCCCAGCCGTGCGCCAGCTGAGCAGCGCCGACGTTGCCGATCCAGGCGGTCTGCAGCAGGAGGTAGAGCACGACGCCGATCAGGATCGAGAAGATGACCGCCCGCGGCATGTCACGCTGCGGATTTTTCGCCTCGCCCGCGAGGTCCAGGGACTGCCTGAACCCCAGGTAGGCGAACACGATGCCACCGAGCGGGACCGCGGCGAAAATGCCTGAGGTGCCGAGCGGCGTGAAGCCGCCGTGGGAGGTGAAGTTCGCGGCGTCGAAGTGTCCGCCGAAGAACAGGACGACGACCGCCAGGGTCGGGATCGCGATCTTCAGCCAGGTCCAGTAGGTGTTCGTCTTGCCGAAGATCCCGACGCCGAAGTAGTTGATCAGGAAGAATAGGAGCATGAAGGCCACGGCCATGAAGATGCCGAGGGTCGTCAGGGCACCCGCCGAGTTCGAGTACACGGCTGGCCAGTAGTAGCCCATGAACTGCACCGCGGCCTCGGCCTCGATCGGAGGCACGGAGGCGTAGGCGATCAGGGCGCCCCAGCCCATGATGTAGCTGACGAACGTGCCGTGCGAGAACTGCGGGTAGCGGACGATCGCGCCCGCCTCCGGCAGGGCGCCGCCGAGTTCCGCGAATACGAGTCCGATGAGCAGGACCGCGACACCGCCGATCAGCCACGAGATGTCCGCGGCCGGGCCGGCCATGAAGCCGCCCTTCCAGGAGCCGTAAAGCCAGCCCGATCCGATGATGCCGCCTACCGAGGCCATCAGCAGGTCAACGAATCTCAGTTCATGCTTCAGTTGACCGCTGGCGCGCACATTGGCTTGCGCAGTTGCCATAAATCCGGTGTCCTCCCTTCAGTGGGGGGAAATTTAGATGCTCGCCGCTCGGGGCGCCGATCTCAAATTCCTTATCGCGCCCACGCTGCGACGGCACGTGAAACACGGCCCTGAGGCCCGTTCGACCCTCCCTCCGCACTCTGCGATCTGCCCCGCTCTCCCGCCGTCAGGCAGTCGCGCGTTGCCGTGAGAATTCGCTAAGACGCCGCAATCTCCTTTATGCCAGAATGCGCTTACCCTCCTGGAAGGCGCTTCAATCACCAAGATGGTCCATCTGGACACGTGACCGTGATCCATGTGGTCGTCGTGGCGGGCGGAAGCAGTCGAACCTTGTCGTGTAGTTCTGTCGACCCCAGCAAAGCGAAAGGGCGCCTCCGATTCTGGAGGCGCCGGAATATTCTGGCGGAGGGAGAGGGATTTGAACCCTCGCGGGGCTTTTTGTTAACCCCCTACAGTCTTAGCAGGACCGCCCCTTCAGCCACTTGGGTATCCCTCCGCGAAGCACTCCGCATTGTACCACGTGGCCGCAGGCCTGATCAATCGCGAATCAGCCGCGAGAGAAGCCGCGGCGCTGCAGGAGGTCGCGGTACTGGATGTAGAGCACCACGAGCGGGAAGCTGCCGATCAGGATGCCGAGCAGCGTCGTGACGACCGCCGTCACCTCGCCATGTCCGGTCGCCACCGTGAAGAGCATCGTCACGAGGAGGCTCACCACGGTCTCCATCAGGAACGCGACCACCGCGATGCCGAGCACCCGCCAGAAGTACCCCCCGACCAGGCGATAGCTTTCCACGATGCCCTGGATGATGCCGCGATTGCCGAGCACGATCAGAAAGAGGCCCTGCGACAGCCAGATCGCCAGCACGACGCCCGGGATGATCACGATCGCAAGGCCGACTCCGACCAGGACCGCGAAGATCAGCCCGAAGCCGAGCGCCTCGGGGAAACGGCTGAAGGCTTGCCGATAGGCCTTTAGGGCGCTGGCTGGCACACCGCTGGCCGCCTGCCGCGCGACGACCACCACGGCGCTCGCCTGGAGAATGCCGAGCACGCCGATCAGAAGCGAGATCGGCGCATGCGCGGAGAAGAGGCTGACGGACTGCTGGAGATTGGTCGGCACGCTGTGAGGCAGCCACAGGGCCTGGATGATCGCGACCGGTATCGCCACAATGGCCTGCGCGAGCGCCAACTGCCAGAACGAGCTGCGGAAGACCTGGAACCCTGCGTCGAGCACGTCGCCGAAGCCCATGCCCTGTCCCGCGGTGCTCAACCTCGAAAGCCTCCCGCCATGGTCGCAAAGCTGGCGGAGGGGGTGGGATTCGAACCCACGGAGGCTCATCACCTCAGCGGTTTTCAAGACCGCCGCCTTAAACCGCTCGGCCACCCCTCCGGCGCTTCGACATTATAGCACGAGGCTTATCGCGGCCCGATGCGCTCCACGCCCATATAGGGCCGCAGGGCCTGCGGAACGCGCACGCTGCCATCCTCGTCCTGATACTGCTCGAGGATCGCCGCCATGGTGCGCCCGACGGCGAGGCCCGAGGCGTTCAGGGTGTGGACAAAGTGTACCTTGCCGTCCTGGTCGCGATAGCGGATGTTGGCGCGCCGCGCCTGGAAGTCGCGGAAGTTCGTCGCCGACGAGATCTCCCGGAACATGTCCTGCGACGGGAGCCACACCTCGAGGTCGAGCGTCTTGTACGCGGAGAAGCCGTAGTCCATCGTCGGCAGCGTGACGACGCGGTAGTGGAGCTCGAGGCGGCGCAGGATCTCTTCCGCCTCGTCCACGATCAGGTCGAGCTCCCTGTCAGACTCCTCCGGACGCACGAAGTGCACGATCTCCACCTTGTTGAACTGGTGCAGGCGGATGAGCCCGCGCGTATCGCGCCCTGCCGCCCCGGCCTCGGCGCGGAAGCAGGCGCTGTAGGCGCAGTAGCGGATCGGGAGTTCGTCGTCCGGCAGGATCTCCTCCCGGTGCATGTTCGTCACCGGCACCTCGGCGGTCGAGATGAGGAAGTGCCCGGTCTGGGTCTGGAACATCTCCTCCCGGAACTTCGGCAGCTGGCCCGTACCGTAGAGCGCGGGCTCCTGCACGAGGAAGGGCGGGAAGATCTCCGTGTAGCCCCGCGACGTGTGCACGTCGATCATGAAGTCGATCAGGGCGCGCTCGAGCTTCGCGCCGAGTCCGCGCTGCAGGGCGAACCGCGAGCCTGACATGCGCGTCGCCCGGTCGAAGTCCAGGATGCCGAGGTTCGTGCCGATCTCCCAGTGCGCCTTCGGCTCGAAGCCGAAGCGGGGCCGCTCGAAAACGACGCGCTCCTCTCGCGGCTCGAGGCCGTCGGGCATGTCGTCCGAGGGCACGTTCGGAATCTGCAGCCAGAGCTCCTGGACCTTTCCCTCGAGCTCGGCGAGTTCCGCCTCCTTGGCCTTCAGCTCCTCGCCGACACCACGCATGCGCTCGATCTCGGCCTGCGCGTCCTTGCCGGCCTTGCGCAGCCCGGCGATCTCCTGGCTGGCGCGGTTGCGCTCGGCCCTGAGCTCCTCCACGCGGCGCAGGACGGATAGCCGATCCTCATCCACCTTCAGCGCCTCGTCCAAAAGACCGTCGGCCCCGCGGCGGCGGAGCCTGCGCCTGTATTCCTGCGCCTCTTCCCGCAGCTTTCTCGGATCATGCATGTCTATAGTCCCCCTTGCCTTTCGCGGCTCCTCAGAAGGCGTACGGCGGCCTGAAGAGGCCGTCCTCGCGCACGAT
>JAJZIE010000218.1 GCA_021810725.1 Bacillota bacterium
GTACCGGCATTTCCGCGCGGTCGCGGAAGCGATCGAGGTACCGGCGATGCTCTACAACGTGCCTTCCCGCACCAGCCAGAACATGACGGCGGAGACGGTGCTGCGCCTGCAGCGGGACTGCGCGAACATCGTCGCGGTCAAGGAGGCTTCGGGCAACTTCGAGCAGGCGGCCGAAATCATCAAAGGCGCGAGAGGCGACTTCGCTCTCTATTCGGGCGACGACAAGTCGACGCTGCCCCTGCTCTCGATCGGGGGGCAGGGCGTGGTCTCGGTCGCGTCGCACCTCGCGGGGGTGCGCATCCGGCGCATGATCGACGCGTTCATGACCGGACAGGTGCGCGTGGCGCAGGAACTGCACCTCGAACTTCTGCCGCTCTTCACCGGACTCTTCGTGACCACGAGCCCCGTGCCGCTCAAGTGGGCCATGAAGGCGGTCGGCAGGGATCTGGGCGGCGTCAGGCCCCCGCTCTGCCCGCCGAGCGCATCCGAGGAGGCCTTCCTGCGCAGCCTTCTCCATGACCAGGGTCTCGGCTGACGCGGTCGGAGCGTTTCGGTTGCGGCAGCCCGACCCAGTGGCTATACTGGACGCTAGATACTTGTGTACGGACCTGCGCTGAGGGCAAACGATGCTGCCTCGGGGGTCGCCAGGACGTCGGGCGACAGGCTGGGGGAGCGGGGCGCTGACGTGCGCCCTTGTTTGCCATAGGCGCTCACATAGACCGCGCTTACAGGCGCGCGTCGAGGGCCTGCGCACGTGGGAGGTAAAATCAGTTTGACGGGACCCGCAAGACGCGCACCCACGAGGTCGCGCGTCGCAGAGAAAGGCAAGCTCCACGTCATCCCGCTCGGCGGGATCGGCGAAATCGGCAAGAACATGTACGCCTACGAATACCAGGGCGACATCATCGTCGTCGACTGTGGGCTGATGTTTCCGGAGGACGAGATGTACGGCGTCGATCTCGTCATTCCGGACATCAGCTTTCTGCTTGAACACCGCGACCAGGTGCGCGGCATCTTCCTGACGCACGGTCACGAGGACCACATCGGCGGCCTGCCGTTCGTGTTGAAGCAGCTTCAGGTGCCCATCTTCGCGACCAAGCTGACCTTCGGCATGATCCGCGGCAAGCTCGAGGAGCACGGCATGGTGGCCCACGAGCAGTCGCGGGAGATCCAGGCGGGCGACACGATGCACGTCGGACCGTTCCACGTCGAGGCCATCCGGGTGAACCACTCGATCCCCGACGCGGTCGCCTTCGCGATCCACACGCCGATCGGCACCGTCGTCCATACCGGCGACTTCAAGTTCGACCAGACCCCCGTGGACGGCGAGGTGGCGGACTTCCACCGCTTGGCCGAACTTGGCCACCAAGGCGTGCTGGCGCTCTTCTCGGACTCCACGAACGCCGAGCGGCCGGGCTATACCGGTTCCGAGCGCCTGGTCGGCAAGGCCCTCGACGAGGTGATCGCCGGCGCCAAGCAGCGGGTGCTGGTGGCGTCGTTCGCGAGCAATGTGCACCGCGTGCAGCAGGTCATGAACGCGGCGGAGAAGAACGGGCGCAAGCTCGCCGTCGTCGGCCGCAGCATGGAGAACGTGGTGCGGATCGCCCTCGAGCTCGGCTACCTCAAGGCGTCCGAGGGGACGCTGATCGAGATCGACGACATCAGCCGCTTCCCCGCGAACCAGGTCGTCATCATGACGACAGGCTCGCAGGGCGAGCCGATGGCGGCGCTGTCGCGCATGGCGGCGTCCGAACACAAGAAGGTCGAGATCCTGCCGGGCGACACGGTGATCATCGCCGCGACGCCCGTACCGGGCAACGAAAAGTCCGTCAGCCGGACGATCAACAACCTCTACCGGCGCGGCGCGGAAGTCGTGTACTCGTCGCACATGGGCGTGCACGTGTCGGGTCACGCGGCGCAGGAAGAGCTGAAGCTGATGATGTCGCTCGTCCAGCCGCGCTTCTTCTGCCCGATGCATGGCGAGTACCGCATGCTGATCACGAACGCGCGGCTTGCGGAGTCGGTCGGCATCCCCAAGCCGAACATCCTGATCGGGGAGATCGGCTCGGTCTACGAGTTCACCGAGGGCACCGCCGCCATCGTGGGCAAGGTCAACTCGGGCTCGGTCTTCGTCGATGGCCTCGGGGTCGGGGACGTGGGCAACATCGTTCTGCGCGACCGCAAGCTTCTCGCCGAGGATGGCGTGATCGTGGTCGTGGTCGCCATCGACCGCGAGTCGCAGGCCGTGATCTCGGGGCCGGACATCGTGTCGCGCGGCTTCGTCTACGTGCGCGAGTCGGACCAGCTGATCGAGGACGCGAAGCAGAGGATCCGCGAGGCGCTCGAGACCGCCGACAGCCGCCGCATGGGCGACTGGTCCGCGATCAAGTCGCTGGTGCGCGACACCCTGGGGAGGTTCGTCTTTGAGCGCACCCGCCGCAGGCCGATGATTCTGCCCATCGTCATGGAGATCTGAGCGTGTCGCCTCGTGCGCAGGCTGGCATCGCCGTCCTGTTCGCGAACCTCGTCTGGTCGACCACCTACCCCGTGTCGCAGGTGGCTCTGGGAATCGGCGCAGGACGGCTTGCCGCCCTGCGCTTCCTCATCTCCGGCATCATCGCGCTGCCGCTCCTGTGGGGGCAGCGCCTGCCGCGCGGGCGCATGCTGCTCGCGGCGATCGGACTCGGGCTCCTCGGGTTCAGCGTGGCCTTCCTCCTGCAGGTGGAGGGCATTCGCCTTGCGGGCGCTTCCCTTGCCGCGATCTCGATCGCGCTCGAGCCGCTTGCGACCGCCATCGTGGCGCGCTTCTTTTTGCGTGAGCGCCTGCCGCGCCTCGCGCCGATCGGCTTCGCCCTCGCGGTCCTCGGCACGTGGCTGCTCGCGGGCGAGCCCCGCCCGGGCCACGACGCGAACCTGCCCGGGATCCTGCTGCTCGTGGCGTCCGCCGCGAGCTTCGGCTTCTACAACGTGTTCTCGAAGCCCGTGACGGAGCGGGTGGGCGAGATGCCGCTGACGGTTATCGGCGCCTTGGCCGCGGGCGTCGCCTTCCTGCCGTGGCTCTTCATCGGCCCACCGCTTGCGAGCATGCCGCGCGGCGATGTGCTTTGGACGCTCTACCTGGCGCTCGGACCGACGCTTCTGAGTTACTTCCTCTGGTTCTACGCGGTGCGGCGCGCCGATGTCGGCTTCGCGGCCTTCTTTCTCTATGTCCAGCCGGTCGTCGGCTCGCTTCTGAGCTGGGTCTGGCTTGGGCAGGCCTTGACGCCCGTGGAGATCGTCGGCGCCGTGCTGGTGCTCGTCGCGGTCTATCTCGGCGTTCGCCCGGTCGAGCCTCTCGTGGAGCGCGCCTGAGCCCGGAGGCGGGCATGCTAGGGTGCGGGGAGGGACGCCCAGGTGTCGAAGCCCGCCGAGGGCCCCGAAGAGAACCGGGAAGCGGGTCGGGCCGAAGAGGCCATCACGTCGCTCGGCACGTCCACCGTGCCGAAGGCGCGCAGCCCCATCCACTGCCTGACCGTGATCGGACAGGTGGAGGGGCACATCCTGCTGCCGAGCCAG
Organism: Bacillota bacterium; assembly: GCA_021810725.1. Classification (GTDB taxonomy): domain Bacteria; phylum Bacillota; class Sulfobacillia; order JAJZYS01; family JAJYTV01; genus JAJZQO01. The sequence continues at coordinate 3,556 of JAJZIE010000218.1, forward strand.
AACAAGACGACCAAGTACGAACACGTGATTCCGCAGCTCGTGGCCATCGAGGAGGACCCCGACGTCAAGGGCCTGCTGATCGTGCTCAACACGGTGGGCGGAGATGTCGAGGCGGGGCTGGCCATCGCCGAGCTGATCGCGGGACTCAGCAAGCCGACGGTGAGCCTCGTCCTCGGTGGCGGCCACTCGATCGGCGTGCCGATCGCGGTCGCCGCGGACTGCTCCTTCATCGCCCCGACCGCCACGATGACGGTGCACCCGCTGCGCCTCAACGGGCAGGTCGTCGGCGTGCCGCAGACCTACGAGTACATCGACCGCATGCAGGACCGCGTCATCCGCTTCATCGCAGGCCACTCCCGTATCCGCGAGGGCCGGCTCAAGGAACTGATGCTGCGGACGGGGGAGCTCGCGCGCGACGTCGGGACGGTGCTCGTGGGCCAGGAGGCGGTGCGCGAAGGCCTGATCGACCGGGTCGGCACGTTGCAGGAGGCCATGGCCGAGGTGGAGCGCCGCGTAGGCCAGGAAGGAGGTTCGCGCAAGGATGCTGTGGACGATCGTCGATCCCGAGACCATCTGGCAGCAGCCGTCGGAGGACGCGCTGACGGTGCGCAGGCACCAGCGGGGCTTCGTCGTCGTCCGCGCCGGTCACGATGGTAACGAGCAACTGGAGCGCCTGATCGCGACCGATCCCGCCCTCTACCTTGATCCGTCGCTGCAGCCGGGAGGACCGCCGCCCGCGTCCTGACGGCGCAGGAAACGAGCCTTTTCTCCCCGAAAGCGTCTTTGTTGCGCAAGGGAGGAAGGGTCGTTGCCGGACGTCCGCCGTATTCTCCTGACTCTCCATGACGGGCGCGAGCTCGATGTCTATACCGCAGGGGATGCCAGTTGGCCGCTTGTGCTGATCCACAACGGAAC
>JAJZIE010000219.1 GCA_021810725.1 Bacillota bacterium
CCACCCGTTCCTGATGCACGGCCTCTCCCCAGGGAATGCGTCGTGTCCGCACCGCCGCACCTCCCGCATCTAGGATGTCTCTCGATGCGTATGGGCGAGCGGTCAAAGATAGAACGGGCGGGAGTTTCCCGCCCGTCCGCGCCTACCCGCGATGCTCCTCGATCTCGGTCAGACGAGGCGCCTTCGTGCCGTTCCTGCGAAGATCGGCCGCGATCTCGTTCGCGACTTCCTGCGCGAACTGCTGCGGGTCGATCTGGAGCCTCGGCTTTTCCACCGGCCGCGTTTCCGCCATGGGCCCACCTCCCGGCGTTATGGTGACCCGCAAACGCGTCGCGCTTGCGTGAAGTTGTCGGCAACGCAGCCAGGCGCACCGGACGGCGCGTTGCATGGCCCTTGACGGCTACGGGCATGCTCGACGCGGGGGCGAATGCCGTTGCCTCGTCTTTTCGCGGCAGGTCACCATCTCGGACCGCACCACCACTACATCGCCAGCGGCGCCGTCGGCGTGCCGGCCGCGCCGCTCTGGATAGCAGTTCTGCTCGCTGTGGTCGCCCTCGTGGCGATCGGCCTTTACTGGGCTTCGACGCGCGCCTGAAAGGCTGCACGCGTAGTATGGCGCCGGGGGGTGCAGCCGGATGCTCTGGGCCTACCTCGAGGTAGGTATCCTGACCGCGTGCTGGGCCGTCGTGATCGGAATCCTGTTCGCGCGCCACGTGACACGCACACCCGACTGATCACAAGGGGGAGCCGGACTTGTCCCGTCTAGTCGAAAGCGCGCTCCGCCGCCGTGGGCTCGCAGCGCTGATGGCCGCAGGCAGCCTCCTCGCCTGCGCCGCGCCGGCCTCGGCGGCGGCGGCTCCCACACAGGGCCAGCGCGGTGTGCTGAGCGAGCCGCTGCCTGTCTCGAAGCAGGAGGTTGCGCTGACGTTCGACGACGGGCCGAGTCCCGGCGCCACCCCCCAGATTCTCGCGCTCCTGAAGAGCCATGGCGCGCACGCCACGTTCTTCGTGCTCGGCAGCGAACTCGAGCGCTTTCCCGGCCTCGGCGCCCAGGAAGCCCGCACGGGCAACGAGGTGGCGGACCACGGCATGACCCACAAATCTCTTCCCGGTCTCAGCCAGGCGCGCATGCTCTACGAACTCCGCGCGACGGCCGACCTCATCCAGGAGCTGACCGGCAAACCGCCCGCGTTCGCGCGTCCCCCCTACGGCAACATGAGCCAGCGTGTCCTGCAGGTGGCACGCAGCCTGCACATGTCGGTCGCGCTCTGGTCGACCGACACCCTGGACTGGCAGACCCCCGGCGCGGCGACAATCGCCCGCCGCGCCCTGCAGGGTCTCGCGCCGGGACAGATCGTCCTGATGCACGACGGCGGCGGGCCGCGCCAGCAGACGGTGCAGGCGGTGCGCGAGATCCTGGACGCCCTGGACGCGCGGGGCTACAAGGCGGTCACGCTGGCGCAGCTCGTGCAGGACGCGAAGCCCTCCGTGGCTCATCACATGCCGCATCGGTCCTCGCCGCCCAGGCCCGTCTCCTGACCGGCCCCTGCAGAACTTCGCCAGAATCCGTAACCTTCCAGCCCGCCAGAAGATCCGGGACCTCCGTTTCCGCCTTCTGGCGATCGCCGGTGACGCTGCCCTGCTGCGGTAGTCGATGTCGACGCCGCCGCGGCGCGCGCCTGAGGACGAACCGGGCTCGTCCTTCCGGCCTTCTGCCTAGCGCAGGATCCGGAGCTGGCTGCCCAAGACGTGCGCCCCCGCCAAGGCTCCCTCGCGGAAGGTTGCTGCGCGATGTCCCGCTTCGCGTGCCGACACGCCCCGTAGACATGAAGAAGGTCCCGCTGCGCCGAAGCGCCGCGGGACTCGAGTCCGCAACGTCATTTTCACCGTCAAAATTCGCGTAGAACCTTACGAGTCCTTCTACGTATCGATCACGGCTCTGGTTCGAACGTGCAAGGCACCCTGGTCGGTCGAAGAGCGACGCCGCCTGAAGTGGAAGTCGTTTTGGAACAAGCCCTGGCCAGCCGAGTCCCCTGTGGTGAAGGCCAACGCCCGAGAGGGCGGCTGAATGGAATGCGCTAGTGAGCAGCGGTTGGCTCCTGGCTCTGCACCAGCCACGGCGGCGCTCGCAGGGTTCCCTCGCTCGACAAGGCCATCCCGTCCGACAGGAGCAGGCTCTCGGCGGCGATCGATGCCGAACCGGCCGTCAGTGCCTGGGGACCGAGAAGCGATGGTACCGCAAGCGCCGCCGTAGCCGATAGGCTGCGTGTGGCCAGCCGCATCGCCGTCAGCCGGTCGTTCTACGATTGTGGCCCAGGGATGTGCAGGTCCGTGCGCGCCCTGCGGTGGAGGGCCTCCGCCCAGGTCGCGCCCACCTCCTGTCCCTGCGCCCTCAGCTGCTCCTCGAGACGCGCGAGGTAGGGATCCTCGGGGACGAACTGCGAGCGGTGGCAGGCGATCGCCCGTTTGCGCGCCGCGTGGGCCGCGGGCTCCAGGGGACTCAGGACGTCGGCCCGCTCGGGGAAATAGAAAAGCACCCCTTGGACCGTCCAGGGCGCAAAGGTGTCTGGCGCGTGATGCACGAGCCCCGAGAGAAGCGCCGCCTCGGCCACGGCAAGGCCGACGGCGCGGTGGTCGGAGTGCGCCTCGTAGCGCAGCCAGGGATCGCAGACGAAGACGAAATCGGGGCGGCACCTGCGGATCTCCTCAACCGCGCGATCGCGCAGATCGTAGGGATCGTGGGGGCCCCCGTCGGGCAGGCCGAGCATATGAAGGCGGGCACCGAGCACGTCCGCGGCGGCCTGGGCCTCGCTGCTCCTCAGGCGGGCGACCTCCTGCGGGGAGGTGCCCGGATCCCGCGTACCGAGCCGGCCGTCCGTCACGACGGTCAGGTGCACCTCGGCACCGCCCTCGGCAAGGCGCCAGAGCGTGCCGCCGCAGCCGAGCTCGGCGTCGTCCGGATGCGGCGAGAACGCGAGGTAGCGCTCAGCCTTCTGCCAGTCCTGCAAGGTCCCCTCTCCAGTCCTGAACGCCGCTAGAGGCTCAGGGAGGCCTCGATGGGCAGCACGAACACGACCGTGCCGCTCTCCCAGTCGCCGTAGGCGTAAGGCTGCGCCGGCCCCGCGCTCTGGCGCAGATCCTGCACGATGCCGTCCACCTCGTCCTCGGGCGCCACCAGCACGAGCACCGCGCTGCCGCGCCTGAGGAAGCCCCCCTGGGCCAAGAGGCGCGTGAAGCGGCGCTGACGGTGGCGCAGGAATGTCTCCACCTTGCCCAGCCGCGGCTCAGGCACCACAGCGATCACCTGACGCAGTTCGCCGCCGTGGCTCTCGTCCGGCACGGGTCGTCCCCCTCCGCTCTGGTCTCGTCTCATTCTACGCGCAGACCGAGGTCGGGCTCAAAGAGTTCCTCCGCACGCACCGTGATGCCCCGCCCGCGCCGCTGCACCCTGCCCAGGACGCCCAGGAGGGGCGGTCGCCGGCCGAAGAGCAGGTCGCCCTGGCGATGGTAGACGTCCTCCATCGCGACGAGGTCGAGAAGGCCGGTCTCGTCCTCGAGCATGAAGAACGCCACCACAGCGCCGCTGCGCGTCGGCGGCCGGTGCGGCCGGTAGGGCACGCCGGCGACGCGGACCGTCTCCCCATGGCGCAGATGCTTGACGAGCCTGACGCTCTCGATGCCCTGGCCTTTCAGGGCCGGCCTGGCCGCGGCCGCGAGGTGGCTGGGCCCGCGCAGGCCGAGCACGGCCTCCTGGCGCCAGAAGCGCTGCCAATGCTCGAAGTCCGGCATGTCCAGCGGCACCGGGCGGAAGAGGCCGTCTTCATCGGGCGGCGCCCCGATCTGGAGAAGCAGTCGGCGCCGGTTGCGGTCGAAGCAGTCGAGGGCTCCCCCGTCGCAGAGCGCCGAGAGCTCATCCGCCTTGAGCCCCGTGCGCGCGGCAAGGTCCTCAAGGCTCCGGAACGGTCTTTCCCGCCGCGCCGCGAGGATGCGCTCGCGCTGCGCCGCGCCGAGGCCGCGCACGGCGCAGAGCCCCACGCGCACGGCGCCGCCCTCCACCGTATAGGAGGACTCGGATCGCCGGATGTCGAGCGGCTTGAAGCGCACCCCGCGCCGCAGGGCCTCGCCCACCAGGATGTGCGGCGGATAGTAGCCCATCGGCTGCTGCGACAGAAGCCCCGCGAAGAGCGCCTCGGGGCGGCGCGCGGAGAGCTGCGCGGTGCGCAGGGCGGTGTGCGCGAAGGCGGCGGCATGCGCCTCGGGAAAGCCGTAGCTCGCATAGCCCTGCAGCATGGTGAAGATCTCCCGCGCCACGGCGGGATCGGTGCCGCTTTCGGCTGCCTTCCGGCAGAAGAGCTCGCCCAGGCTTTCCATCTCGGCGACCGAGCGCGCATGCGTCATCACGCGGCGGAGCTGGTCGGACTCGCCTGGCGTGAAGCCGCCGATCGCGCTCCCGATCGCGATCACATGC
>JAJZIE010000220.1:0-2683 GCA_021810725.1 Bacillota bacterium
CTCTTCCGCGATGGACGCGTTTTCCTCCGAGACGGCCGCGATGTTGCCGAGCTCTCCGGATGCGTCGTCGAGCCGGCGCACCACGCCCGAGATACGTTCACCCAGAGCGGTCACCTGCTCGCGTGTGCCCTGCAGCACGCCGACCATGGTGCCCAAGGTGCCCTCGGCCCCCTGCGCCGCGCCGGCCACCTGTCGCGCGGCAGTGGAGACGGCCGCGACGACGCTGTTCACCTCGTCGATCGCCTGGTTGATCAGCCTCAGGCGCTCTCCGGTTTCCGAGACCTGCTGCTTCGACTGATCCGCCAGCTTGCGGACCGCTTCCGCCACCACCGCAAAGCCGCGCCCCTGCTCTCCTGCACGGGCCGCCTCGATCGAGGCGTTGAGCGACAGGAGGTTTGTCTGCTCGGCGATGCCGAGAATGTTGTCTGAGATGTCGTCGATCCCTGATGCCGCTGCCCTGAGCTGCGTGAGCTGCCCCAGCACCTGCGCCATGGAGTCCGCGAAGCCCTGGGCGGCGTGGAGAACCTCAGCGATCGCACGATGGCCCTCGTCGAGGCGCTGCGCACCGTCGAGGAGGAAGGCGATGAGCTGCTGGGTGCGCTGCTCGAACGCCTGCCCCTCCTCGGAGACCTCCTGCAGCACGCCGAGGGCCGTTGCGGTGGCGCCGGCCTGTTCGGTGGCCCCTGCCGCCACCTGACCGAAGGCCTGCGACAGCGTCGCCATGCCTTCCTGGACCTTGCCGAGAAGTTCGGGGCGCACGCGTGCACGTTCCCTGAGCTCGTCGGCGGATTCCAGCACTCCCTGGCTGCGCTGTTCCATGGTCCGGGCGGCTTCGCTCAACGCCACCATGGCGCGCGCGATCGACGCGGCGATGGAACGGGTGTCATCCGCGGTCGCCAAAGATGGGGCTACGGCATCCATCTCCGGCACGACCTTGGCAGGCTTGCGCCGAAGCAAGAACATGCTGCTCCTCCTGGTCGCGTGTCGCCTCAGGCGAGCGATCCAAGACCAGATTTCGCCCTTTTTCGCCTGCTTCCTACCCGGTTCGACCATCGAGCGATTCGTTCAGGAGGCCGCTGTTGTTCGGCGTCACGCGCACCTCGATGTAGATCGGCAACTGCGCGTATACGTCGCGCCAATGGGTGTGGATGGCCTGCCAGACGGCGGGGTTCGTGACGCGGACAACCTCGCCAAAGCCGAACGGGTCGGAGTGGAAGTGCTGGACCTTGGCCATGACCGATTCGATACGATGGCTGATGACGCCGGCGGTCGCCGTAGTCAGCGCCTGCTCCTGCCGAGGACTCGCGAAGTTCACGGGACAGATGTTGGCCTGATCGACATGGGCTGCTGCCTGGATGCGGATGGAGAGGCCAACGAGCCGTCCCTCCTGAACGATCGCGCGCATGGTGCGACGCGGATTCATCAGTTCGATCGAGACTGTGCCCTGCGCGTTGCACGGGACGACGAGGCTCGGCTGCTGCGAGCGGCGCATGAGCAGGTCGAGGTCCTCGGTGTCCGTGGCCGACAGCGTGCCGACAAGTTTGCCCTGGTTGAACAGCGCAGTGCCAGAAAAGGCGTAGCTGGTCTTTCCGGCGCTGAGCAGCGGGGCCGTGGCGTCGCGCCCCGGCGTGACGATCTGATTGGCGAACTCGAAGAGGCGAATCGAGGGGACTTTGCCCTGCTGGCGCTGGGCGAGGTTCATGTTGGCCATGGCCTCGCCGGGGTAGGCGGCGTTCGCCGGGGTGAGGGAGGCCACAGCCTGCACCTGGTCGTCCGGGACGACCAGTACCCAGGAGATGTCACGCCTCTTGGTACCGCGCGCAAAGTAGTCGTAGACGCCAGCCGCGCCACCTGCCCTGGCGAAGCGTTCGCTCAGCAACACCGCCTGGACGTGCGCCATACAGAGGCGCTTGCTGCTGAGAAGGTCGGCCCGGCGCGTCGCTTCCGCGAGATCCCGCCCCGTGCTGGTGATGAGCGTGGTGCTGTCGCTGGACCCGGGATTGGTGCCGGTCGGCAGCTTGCTTGGGATGATGACGCTGTACATCACCTTTAAGGAGCCTGGTGCACCGTCGACCAGAACCGAGCCCACGAACCCCAGTTGCTCAATCGCCGGCTGATCCCAGCAGCCGGCTAGAAGCGGCAGCAGGGCGACCAGGACGAGGAGGAGCCTACGCACGGGTGGGCCCTCGTCCGCGTCGGCCCACGGCCAGCGCCGCGACCACCAGGGCAGTCAGGATCAGAGGGGCGCCAGTGTCGTACCAGGCTTCAGGCAGGTTGGTCTGGACTGCAGTGAGGCTGCCTAGGCCGAGGCTGAAGGTTGACGCGCCCGCGGTGATCAGCCAAACGGACCAGAAAAAGGCGCGGCGACCAAAGACGTCGGCTAGAAGACTGCTGGCGAAGACGGTCCAGATGATCAGCTTAATGGCGATGAAGGTGGCCCAGGGCCCAGCCACGAACGCGTCGAGCCGCTCGACGAGGAAGCCGTAATGGATGGCGCGTACGGCCGACAGGGGAGGAACTGCAAGAAGCTTGGCGTGATCGACGCCAAACATGAGCAGTGGCAGGGCCGTCATGAGCAACAGCAGCAGGGTGTTAATGACGAGCGCGGTCCAGAGGACGCGCGAGATCCGGTGACTGTCTCGAACAAGGCTGCCGAAGTACGTGGCGAACGAGATCTCCGCGA
>JAJZIE010000220.1:2693-4464 GCA_021810725.1 Bacillota bacterium
TAGATGCCCGACGTGAGGCTGAGCCCATGCTCCGGCAGAAGAGGCAGCAGGTGGACCGGCTCGAACCATGGCGCGGCCACGACGAACATCATGCCTGTTTCCGCGACGAAGAACGGCACGAGGACCTGGGCGACGCGGCCGACCACCTCCGGTCCTCCGATCGCGCCGTAGAGTACGGCGGCGGCGCCCGACCCGGTCGTGACCCAGGCGGGCGTACTTGGCAGAAGATCGGCGCGCAGCAGTTGGGCGAAGCTCGCCCAGATGTTGATGAGGCCGAGCATCGTGCCAGTCGCGAACAGGATGGGAACCAGGCGGCCGACGATGCCATGGCGTCCGAGTGTCTCCGCCAGGGTCCGCCGCTGCTGCCGCCGCAGGATGAGGAGCGTGGCCAGCAGCGGCAGAGTCGCCAGGAGACCGCCGCCAAGGATGACCCATAGCGCGTCCTTGCCGAAGGCCACAATCAGCGGGCCCGGCTGGAGCAGGCTTTCGGTGGGCAGGGTGGCGCCGATCAGGAGGACGAGGAGCTGGCGGCTGGTGATGATCGGTCGGAAGTTCGTGCTCATGTGACCCCTTGCGGCTTGCGGAACCAGCTGACCGGCACGCGCAGCATGCGCGACATCTGACGGGTGTGCAGCGGGCTAATCGGGCTCAGGTACGAGATGCCGAATGAGCGGAGCCTGCAGGTGTGAACGAGGACGAAGAACGCGTAGAGCGTCACGCCGTAGAATCCCAGCACCGCGGCCGCGAACATGGCTGGGAAACGCAGCAGCCGTATGATGACCGCGATCTCGTACTGGGGGAGGACGAAGGACGCCAGGGCCACCACGGCAACCAGGACGATGACGGGGGCAGAGATGAGCCCCGCCTGCACGACGGCCTGCCCGATGACCAGGGCGCCGACGATCGAGATGGTCTGGCTGAGCGCATTGGGCAGGCGGATGGCCGCTTCGCGCAGCACCTCGATGACCAGGGCCATGACGAGTACTTCGGCGAAGGATGGCAGCGGCACGCCTGAGCGGGAACGCGCCACCGCAAACGCCAGGGGGGTCGGCAAGAGTTCCTGGTGTACCTCCGTCGCCGCGATGTAGATGGCCTCCGCTAGCAGGGAGATCAAGGCGCTCACCCAGCGCAGAAGGCGTGTCGTGTCGCCGATGTAGCGTGGCAGGTAGCGGTCCTCGGGGCTGTTCATCATCTCGACGAGCGTCGCGGGTAGCACCAGGACCTGAGCCGCGTCGCCCGCGAACAGGACGAACCGGCCATCCAGAACCGAAAGGGCAGCGGTATCGAGGCGCTCCGTGAGCTGCACGTTGACGAACGGCGAATAGGGGTCGTCCGCCAGAAACGGCTTCAGCACCGTCACGTCGATGACGTTGTCGACCGTGACGAAGCTGAGGCGCCTCAAGAGTTCCGCGCGCACGCTGAGCGGAGCCATACCCGCCTTGTAGGTGATGGCGAAGCTCCGCTCGTGGTTGCTCGGCAGCGGCAGGATCTCAACCCGGATGGCCGGGTTCTGCGCCATGCGCCGCAGCAAAGCGAGATTCTGGTAGAGGTCGGGAATGAAGGCCTGGTGCGGGCCGCGGATGACGCGCTCCGCTTGCGGCTGCGCGGTCGGGAGCTTGTTCGGCAGGCTGAAGGTCAGGGCCTCCGTGACGCCTTCCTGCAACAGGAGCACGTCTCCCGTGAACAGCTTGTCGACCGCTTCCTCGAGGGTCGCCGCAGTGTCCGTGGCCGGGAGAGCGTCCGTACGCCCCTGGCGCAGAGGCGTGAGGAC
>JAJZIE010000221.1 GCA_021810725.1 Bacillota bacterium
GTCCTTGCCTAGCCCGACCGTCAGCAGCGAGTCCGAAGCGCGGAAGGCGGAGGTTTCCAGGACCTCCCGCAGGCGCACGGGCGCGATCTCGCTGTTGGGTATCTCGATGCCGATCGCCGCCTTGCCAGGGATCGGAGCCTCCATGCGCACGTCGGTCGCGGCCATCGCGAGGGCGATGTCGTCGGCGAGCGCGACGATGCGCGAAACCTTCACGCCCGGCCCCGGCTGCACCTCGAACCGCGTCACCGCCGGTCCTTGCTGGTATTCGAGCACGCGCGCCTGAACGCCGAAACTGCGCAGCGTCTCCTCGAGCAGGCGCGCGCGGGCCGGCGCGTCGCGCTCGGTGCGCTTGCCGGAGCCCGTGTGGAGGAGGCTGAGCGGCGGCAGCCGATACTCGCCGGCGGCGGGTCGCACGGTGCTGTCGAAGAGCGGCGGCGCCTCGGTCCGGACGCGAGCGGGGTGACGCGCGGGCTGGGGTGCGGGCTCCGGTTCGGGCACCGGCTCATCCCACGGGGCGGGGGCGAGGCCGTGCGGCGGCTCGGGCTCCGGTTCGGGCACGACGGCCGCGGGCGGCGCCATGGCGATCGAAGGCGCGGGCGGGGCGGCCGCGGCCGTCTCCGCGGGGACGTCCTCGAGCACGAAGTCGGTCACTTTGCGGTAGGCCGTCTTGGCACCCTGCTTCGCCACGCGCTCGGAACCGCGCATCAGCTGCCCGAGGAACGGCCGGAAGACCAGGCTGAGCGTCAGAATGGGCCAAAGACCGAGAAGAATGTCGCGTCCGTCGGAGCCGAGCAGGGCGTCGGCGCCGAGGACCATATAACGCCCGACCGCGTCCGAGCCGGGGCCTGTCCAACCCGCGGCCGCGATCAGCATCGTCCACCAGAGCAGAAGAACCGCCGTACCCCAGCGCAGCGCCGGACGCAGGTCGCTGCCCCGGACCATCAGCACGCCCAGCAGCAGCAGGAAGACCAGCCACGGCAGGGCCGCGCCGCCGACGGCGAAGCTGGCGGCCCTCGCCCAGAGGACACCGAGCGCACCCGCCGGATGGGCGTCCCAGACGAGACCGAACAGGGCCGCAGCGAGCAGCAGCAGCCCCCAGAGCTCCCGCCGGCGGCGTCCGCTGGTCGCCGCAGCCCGCTTGCCTCGGGACTTCGCCTGCGGTGCCCGCTTCACCCGAGCCAAAGGCCCACCCCCGCCAATGCCAGCGTGTAGATCGCGAACCAGGAGATGCGGCCCCTGCGCAGCAGGCCGATCAGCCAGCGCAGGCTCAGGATGCCGACCACGGCGGCCGCCGCTGTGGCGGCGATCATCTCGGGCCACGGCGCTCCGCCGAGACCGCCGCGATAGAGTTCGCGCGCGAGCGCCGCGAGCACCGTCGGAATCGAAAGCAGGAAGGTGAATTCGGCGGCCGCCTCGGGGGAAATCCCTAGGAGGCGCGCCGTCGCGATGGTCGTGCCGGAGCGGCTGAGCCCTGGCCAGACGGCCACGCCCTGCGCCGCGCCGATCAAGAGGCCGTCGATCGGTGCCGGCAGCGGACGGCCGCCAAGCGGCAGGCGCGCCAGCAGAAGAAGCAGAAGACTGGTGCCGAGGAAGCCGACGGCGACGAGCCATGGTTCGCCGAAGGCAGCCTCCGCCGGGCCCGAGAGCAGCCATGCGAAGGGCAGCGTCGCGAGCAGGGCCCAGACGAACGTCCAGAGCCTGAGACCACGTTCGGGCGCCGGTCGCGCGACCACATCGGCGATGGCCCGGCGATAGAACCACAGCACCGCGACGAGGGTGCCGACATGCGTGGCGACCGCGAGGCCGATCCCGCCCGCCTCGAGGTGCAGCAGGTGCGCCGCGAGGGCGAGGTGACCGGAACTCGATACCGGGAGGAACTCCGTCAGGCCCTGGAGGACACCGTAGAGGACGGCGGCCGCTAGACCCACGTCGCATCCCTCCAGATAGGCCTGGATCGGCACAGATTATAGCATAGGCACGCCCCGCAGAACCGGAAGCATCTGGTATCAGGAAGGTGGGGGTGACACCCTGTGAACCGTCTCGCGGAGAGTCTCAGCCCGTATCTGCTGGCCCACCGGCAGGATCCGGTGGAGTGGCAGCCCTGGGACGAGGCGGCGCTCGCCCTCGCCCACCGCGAGGACCGCCCCATCCTGCTCAGCATCGGCTACGCCGCGTGCCACTGGTGCCACGTCATGCAACACGAGTCCTTCCAGGATGACGCGATCGCGCGGCAGATCAACGAGGGGTTCGTTGCGATCAAGGTGGATCGCGAGGAGCTCCCGGACGTCGACCAGGTCTACCAGAGCGTCTGCCAGGCGGTGACGGGACAGGGTGGCTGGCCGCTCACCGTCTTCCTGACGCCCGACCTGCGCCCGTTTGAGGTGGGGACGTACTACCCGCCGACGAGACGGTACGGGCGGCCTGGCCTCGCGGAGGTGCTGGCCTCGGTGCTCGACGCCTACCGGACGCGCCGGGCCGAGGTGGAGCAGGTGGCCGAGAACTGGGCCGGCGCCGCGCGGGTGGTCCTCCCGCCTCCCTCCCGGCCGGTCGCCGAAGAGCCGGATGAAGCCCTGCGCCACGCCGCGCGGAGCGTGCTCGCGTCCTACGACGGGCAGCGCGGCGGATTTGGCGGAGCGCCAAAGTTCCCGCAGGCGCCGAACCTCGCTTTGCTCCTGCGCGCTACGCAGGTCCTGCACGACGCCCGGGCGGAAGACGCCCTGCGCGCGACGCTGCGGGCGATGATGCGCGGCGGCATTCATGACCAGATCGCCGGTGGCTTCCACCGCTACGCGGTCGACGCGGCATGGCAGGTGCCGCACTTCGAGAAGATGCTCGAGGATCAGGCCCTGCTGGCGCCGCTCTACACCGAGTTCTGGCTGCGCACGGGCGAGACCTGGGCCCACGAGGTGGCGGAGACCACCCTCGGCTATGTGGATGCGACCCTCTCGTCGCCCGAAGGCGGCTTCTACATCTCGCAGGATGCCGACAGCCCGGGCGGTGAGGGCGCCTACTACCGGTTCTCCCCGGGCGACCTCGATCGTCTGCTCGGAGCCGACGCGCATGCCGCCATGCTACACTTCGGCCTCGACGATCCTGGCGTCGCCGAGGAGGGAGTGCTGCAGCTGAGGCGGGACGTCGAGCAGGTGGCAACGGCCTTGGCGGAGCAGCCGGAGATCGTCCGGGAGCGTCTCGGGCGCTCTGCCGCCACCCTCGCCGAGGCGCGACGCGGACGCCCTGCGCCCGATCTCGATCGCAAGGTGCTCGCCGGCGCGACGGGACTCGCCATCTCCGCCTTTGCCCGCCTGGGCGGCGCCGAGGGCCAGGAGCGATGGCTACTGCGGGCCCGCCGGGCTGCCTCGTTCGCCCTCGAGCGTCTCCGCCAGGACGACGGCAGCTTGAGCCGCCGCTTCTACGAGGGGCGCGCCGGGATCCCGGGTTACCTCGAAGACTATGCGAGCCTGGGCCAGGGCCTTCTCGACCTCTACCTCGCGGAGGGGGACCTCGGATGGCTCGACGCCGCGCTCACCCTCTGCCGCAAAGCCATCGAGCTTTTCTGGGACAGGGGTTCGGGAGTGCTCTACAGCGCTCCCTTGGACGCGAAGACGCCGCTCGCCCGCCCCGTGGACGGTTTCGACGGGGCCAAGCCCGCCGCGCAGAGTCGCATGCTGCGGCTTGCCATCCTGCTCTCGAGCTTCGACGAGGAGCTGCCGGCCGCGGAGCTGGCCGAGTCGGTCTTCAGATCGCAGCAGACCATCTGGTCCGACCATCCCGCGGCGAGCCCCTCGCTGGTCGAGGCGCGCGACCTCTACCTTCGTGGCCCTCGCGAGGTGACCATCGCGGCGGCCCCCGGCGACCCGCAAGCCCTGGGCTGGTTGCGGGAGCTGCGCCGCTTGGCGCTCCCGGACCTGCTGCCGACATGGGTCCAGCCAGGGCGCGACTTCGCCCTTTGGCGGGGCAAGCGGGCGCTCGACGGCCAGGCGACCGTCTACGCCTGCCGGCTTGGCGCATGCAGCGCCCCGCTGCACGACCTGCCCGCGGCGCTCGCATTTCTCGGCCAAGGGTAGTGCCGCACGGTTCAGCGCCATGCCGTGAGCGCTGCGGACAGCAGCAGCCAGAGGCTCACGTCGGCCAGGAACAGGCGCTCCATGAGGCCGAAGACGCGCCTCAGGCGCAAGCCCGGCACCAGCGTCAGCACCATGAGCACCACCAGGGGGAAGCCGAGAGCCGCAAGGACATCCAGAGCGGGCAGCAGCGGCCGCCAGAGAGCGGCCAGCGCAGCCACCTTCGTCAGCGTGGTCAGGGCGAAGACGGCCGCAGTGAAGCTCAGGATGGCTAGGAGCGCGTGCAGCAGGCCGCGCGCGGTCGCCTGCGTGCCGGACTCGTCGGTCAGGACGAAGACCATGCCGAGCCGGCTGAGGGCGAGAATGGCCAGCCAGA
>JAJZIE010000222.1 GCA_021810725.1 Bacillota bacterium
TCGCCTGTTCAAAGGCGTTCATGACGAGCGTTGCGCACTTGACGCGCGCCGGGAACTGCGAGACGCCCTCCAGGGCCTCGAGATCGCCAAGGACGCTCCTGTCGGCCTCCTTGCGCCTCAAAAGATCCTTGAAGGTCTCCGCGATGCGGCGCGCTTCCTCAATCTTCTTGCCGCGCACGCGGTCGACGAACATGGAGGCCGCCGCCATGCTGATCGAGCAGCCCTGCCCCTCGAACGCGGCGTCCCGCACGACGCCGTCCTCGTCGACCAGCACGTCGAGATGCAGTTCGTCGCCGCAGCTCGGGTTGTGCAGTCCGACCGACAGGGTGGGATGCGCGAGATGTCCATGATGACGCGGGTTCTGGTAGTGGTCCATGACCACCTGGCGGTAGACGTCATCCAGCGACACGGCGGAAGAACTCCTTTGCGGCCGCGACGGCGGCGAGAAGCTGCTGCACGTCGTCGGCGTCGTTGTAGAGGTAGAACGATGCGCGGGCGGTCGACGTGGCGCCGAGCCGGCGCATCAGGGGCTGGCAGCAGTGGTGGCCGGCCCGCACGCAGACGCCGTCCGCGTCCAGGGCCGTGGCGACGTCGTGCGCGTGCACGCCGTCGATGTTGAAGGTGACGACGCCGCTCTCGCGGTGTCCCGCCGGTCCGTAGACGCGCACTCCCTCGATCCCTCGCAGGCCGTCGGCCGCCATGTTGGCGAGTTCGACGTCGCGGCGGTGGATCTCCTCGAGGCCGACGCTCATGAGGAAACGGGCCGCGGCGCCCATGCCGACGGCGCCAGCGACGTTCGGCGTGCCGCCTTCGAACTTGTACGGCGCCTCCTTGAAGGTCGCGCCGGAGAGGGTGACCTCCTCGATCATCTCACCGCCGAAATAGACGGGAGGCATCCGCCGGAGGAGCCCCTTCCGGCCATAGAGCGCGCCGATGCCCGTCGGGCCGCACATCTTGTGGCCGGAGAAGGCGAGGAAGTCGATGCCGAGCGCCTTGACGTCGACCGGCATGTGCGGCACGGACTGCGCGCCGTCCACGACCAGCACCGCACCGGCCGCGTGGGCGATCCCGGCGATGCGCGCGACGTCCGTCACGGTGCCGAGCACGTTTGAGACGTGCGCCAGGGCGACGACGCGCGTGCCCTGGTCGACCACGGCGGCCACGGCCTCCGGTGTCACCTGGCCGTCTTCTGCCAGCTCCACGAAGCGAAGTTCGGCCCCACGGCCGAGCGCCACCTGCTGCCAGGGCAGGAGGTTCGAGTGGTGCTCGGCAGGGCTAGTGACGACGTTCGTGCCCGGACCCAGCACCAGTTCGCCGTAGCTGCGCGCGAGCAGGTTCAGGGACTCCGTCGTGCCGCGCGTGAAGATGATCTCCTCGGGCTCCGCGTTCACGAGGGCGGCCACGTCGGCGCGCGCGTCCTCGTAGTCCTGCGTCGCGCGCGCCGCCAGGGCGTAGACCCCGCGGTAGACGTTCGCGTTGTCCTCGACGTAGTAGCGCCGCACGGCGTCCAGAACCACCTGCGGCTTCTGCGCGGTGGCAGCGGAATCTACGTAGCAGAGGCGCTTGCCGTTCTCGCTGCGCCCCAGCAGGGGGAATTCCGAACGCAATGCGGCGAGGTTCATAGCTCTACCTTCTCCTGGAAGATGTCAGCAATGCGCTCGCGGACCGAGGCGAGCGGGATGTCCTGCAGGAGCGACGCGAGGAAGCCGGCGACGATCAGGCGCCTCGACTCCACCGGCGAGATGCCCCGGGACTCCATGTAGTAGACCTGCATCGGGTCCACCGGTCCGGCGGACGCGGCGTGCCCGGCGCTCACTTCCCACTCCGAGATCTCGAGTTCCGGGATGAGGTCGGCGCGCGCCTCGTCGGACAGCATCAAGGTGTGCTCATGCTGCCAGCCGCTCGCGCCCTTGGCGCTCTTGCGGATGACGCTGTTCGCGTTGTAGACGGCCCTGGCCCTGCCTTGCAGCACGCCGCGCGCCTCGATGTCGCTCGTCGTGTGCTGGCCTTCGTGGACCATGACGTGGTTGAAGTCGAAGTGCTGGCGGCGTCCACCGAAGAAGCTCGCCAGGACCCTGGCCTCCGCCCCGCTGCCGCGCAGGTAGGTGCGCGTGTCGGCGACGGCGAGCCTTGCGCCGACATCGGCGAGGATCCAGTGGAGCTTCGCGTCGCGGCCGAGCTCCGCGCGCCGCGGCCAGTAGGTCTGGGTCCGGCCCGGGACGCGCTGGAACTCGGTGTAGTTGAGGGCGGCGTTGTCACCCAGCACGATCTCCACGGCGCCGCGTACGGCCGCCTCGGCGCCGGCCCCGCCGCGCAGCTCGACGATCAAATCGGCCCGGGCTCCTTCTTCGAGCACCACGAGCAGATGCGGCGCATAGAGCGCACCGCTCTCCAGTTCCACCGTCAGTTGCAAGGGCTCCTTGAGCTCGACGCCCCGCCCGACGCGACAGAAGGCTCCACCCGCGAAGGTGGCGAGGTGCAAAGCCTGCAGCCGGCTCTCACCCTCCGTGAACAGGCGGCCGAGATGCTGCTGCACCGCCAGCTGGCCTTCCTGGATCGCCGTCCGCAGGTCGACCAGTTCGACGCCGGCCGGCACGTCACCCGCGGTGACGCTTGGTGCCTGCGCGAGATCGGGCGCCAAGAACGGCGCCGTCTCGAGAGGGGTCTGCTTGGACTGCCGGAGCGGCAGTTCGGACACGCGCCCGAGCGCCGCGAGGCGCCGCCCGAACAGCCAGGACGGCTCGTCGGCCGCGAAGGCCGCGATCTGCTCAGGGGTGAGTTCCACGAGCGTGCCTGCCATGTCAGGCCTCCTCGGTGATCGGCTCGTCGATGCCGAGTTCCTGGCGCAGCCACTCGTAGCCGCGCGCCTCAAGCTCCATGGCGAGCTCCGGACCGCCTGAACGGACGATGCGACCCTGCATCATGACGTGCACGTTGGTCGGGTTGATGTAGTTCAGGATGCGCTGGTAGTGGGTGATGATCAGGACGCCGAGGTCCTCCGAGAGCATCTGCGAGACGCCGCTCGCCACGAGCTTCACGGCGTCGATGTCGAGGCCGGAGTCGATCTCGTCGAGCACCGCGATGCGCGGACGCAGCACCGCCATCTGCAGGATCTCGTTGCGCTTCTTCTCGCCGCCCGAGAAGCCCTCGTTGACGTAGCGCTCGGCGAAGCTCTGGTCGATCTGCAAGCTCTCCATCTTCGCCTTCAGGTCGCGGTGGAACTGCATCACCGGCACCGGGTCGTTCTCCGCGCGCCTTGCGTTCAGGGCGGTGCGCAGGAAGTTCGCGTTCGAGACGCCCGAAATCTCCGCGGGGTACTGCATCGCCAGGAAGAGCCCCGCCCTGGCGCGCTCGTCCACCGACATCGCCAGG
This sequence comes from Bacillota bacterium, assembly GCA_021810725.1. GTDB lineage: Bacteria > Bacillota > Sulfobacillia > JAJZYS01 > JAJYTV01 > JAJZQO01. The sequence goes on from JAJZIE010000222.1 coordinate 3,373, forward strand.
ATGTCCTGGCCGTCGAGCGTGGCCGTGCCGCCGAGCACCTCATAGCTCGGATGTCCCATGAGAGCCGACGCCATCGTGCTCTTGCCGGTGCCGTTCGGTCCCATGATCGCGTGGACCTCGCCGCCGCGCACCGTGAGGTCGAGACCCTTGACGATCTCGCGCCCCTCGACGCCGACACGAAGACCTTGGATGATCAGTTCAGGTCGGGCCATGTCACAAGTCGCTCCCCTCGGACGTCTAATCCCTACTCAATCAGTCATCTTTCGGACCCATCTTACACATGGCCTCTTGCCCTGTCAAACGGCCATCGGGCCATTCGGATTGGGGCAATTGTTCGTCCTCCGCAAGCGTCGCCCTTGGCGTCATCGCCGCCTGCGGCAGACTGCCGACGCGCGCGAGATAGACGCCTGTCAGGGACAGGATGCCGCCGAGGCCAACCCAGACGGTGAGCGGCGCCCCGAGGAGCCAGGCGGCCGCCAGCGCCGCGATCACAGGCTCCGCATTCAGGTAGACGAGCACGCGGCTCGGCCCTAGTCTCCCCGTTGCGCCCTGCCAGAACGTCAAGCCGAACACGGTGACGGGCAGAGCCGAGTAGAGCACGGCGAGCGCCGGCCAGCCGATATGCGTCTCGGGCAGCCCCGTGATCGCTGCGGGGATCAGGATCGCGAGTCCGAAAAGCGATTGCCAGGCCGTCACCGTGAGCGGCGGAAGACGGCGCACGAGCGGTGCCGAGAGGATGCCATACACGGCCCAGAGCAGGGCCGCGCCCAAGGCGGCCAGGTCCCCGAGCAGGGGATGCGGCGCCACCGAGCCTGCGTGGCCGCGACCGGCCAGGATGACGATCGTCGCGCCGACGGTGCCGAGCGCCACGCCGAGCCAATTGCCCGCACGCAGCCGATCCGCGCCGCCGACATGGCCCCAGACAGCCCCGATGGCAGGCGAAAGCGTCATCAGGACGGCTGCGGAAGCCACGTCGGTCCAGGCGATCGAACTTGTGAAAAGGTATTGATACATGGAGATCCCGACGATGCCGCTCAGGGCGAGCCACCAATA
>JAJZIE010000223.1 GCA_021810725.1 Bacillota bacterium
GCCGCTCTTCTACCTTGTGGACTCCGCCGGCGCCCGCATCACGGACCAGGTGGAGATGTTTCCCGGCCGGCGCGGCGCGGGGCGCATCTTCTACAACCAGGTGCAACTCTCGGGCCGCGTGCCGCAGATCTGCATCCTGTTCGGCCCGAGCGCGGCCGGCGGGGCGTACATCCCGGCTTTCACCGACGTGACCATCATGGTGGAGGGCAACGCCTCCATGTATCTCGGGTCGCCGCGCATGGCCGAGATGGTGATCGGCGAGAAGGTGTCGCTCGAGGAAATGGGCGGCGCGCGCATGCACGCCAGCGTGAGCGGCCTGGGCGACGCGCTCCTGCCGAGCGAGGAGGAGGCCATCGCCTGGGCCAGGCGGTACCTCTCGTTCATGCCGCAGAACTTCCGCGCGGCGCCCCTCGGAACGGAGGCCAAGGCGCCGGAACCGAAGGACCTGCGGGCGATCATCCCCGAAAACCAGAACCAGCCGTTCGACATGCACGAGCTGATCGACGGCCTCCTGGACGCCGAAAGCTTCCTCGAGATCAAGGAACTCTACGCGCCGGAGCTGATCGTGGGGCTCGGCCGCCTCGACGGTCAGGTCGTGGGCGTCGTGGCGAACCAGCCGAGCGTCAAGGGCGGCGTGCTGTTCGTCGACTCCTCGGACAAGGCGGCGCGCTTCATCTGGCTGTGCGACGCGTTCTCGATCCCGCTCGTCTTCCTGTCGGACGTGCCCGGCTTCATGATCGGCACGAAGGTCGAGCGCCAGGGCATCATCCGGCACGGCGCAAAGCTGATCACGGCGGTGTCGGAGGCGACGGTGCCGAAGTACTGCGTCGTGGTGCGCAAGGCCTACGGCGCAGGCCTCTACGCGATGGCCGGCCCGGCCTTCGCACCGGAGGCGACGATCGCCCTGCCGACGGCGCAGATCGCGGTGATGGGGCCCGAGGCAGCGGTCAACGCCGTGCACTACAACCACATCCAGGAGCTCCCGCCGGCCGAGCGACCGGCCTTCGTGGCCGCGGAACGCGAGCGCTACCGGCAGGATATCGACATCCGGCGGCTGGCGTCCGAGCTGATCGTCGACGCGATCATCCCTCCTGAGGAGCTGCGCGCGGAACTGAGAAGCCGCCTCGCAGGCACCGCGAGCCGTTCGGTCGAGAGGGCTCCCAAGCGGCACGGCGTCCCACCGGTATAGGAGGTGAGCCCGACGCAAGAGATCACGCTGCGCGAGGTTGGCCTGCGGGACGGTCTGCAGGCCGAGGAGCGGGTGCTGTCGACGGCCGAGAAGCTGACCCTGCTGCGGGCGCTGGCGCCGACGGGACTCCGGCGGCTCGAGGTGACCTCGTTCGTGCACCCGAAGGCGATCCCGCAGCTCGCGGACGCCGAGGCGTTCCTCGCCGGCGCCGAGAAGCCTCCGGGCCAGATCTGGTCGGCGCTCGTGCCGAACGGCCGGGGCGCGCAGCGCGCCGCCCTCGCGCCCGCCATCGACGAGTGGACGTTCTTCCTGTCGGCATCCGAACTTCACAACCAGGCGAACGTCCGCATGTCGGTCGAGGATTCCCTCGCTGCGGCGGTGCAGGTCGCGGAGGCCGCGGCCGGGGCAGGACGCTCCATCTCTGGCGTCGTGGCGACGAGTTTCGTCTGCCCGTACGCCGGGCCGACGCCGGTGGATGACGTGGTGCGGGTGGCCCGCAGGCTGTACGGGATCGGCTATCGGCGGCTGCTCTTCGGCGACACCATCGGCGCCGCTTCGCCCGGCATGGTCCGGCGGCTCGTGCGGGCCCTGCAGGACGCCTTGCCCGAGGCGGAGCTCGGGCTGCACTTCCACAACACGCGCGGCCAGGCCCCGGCCAATGCTCTCGCCGGCGCCGCCGAGGGCATACGTCTCTTCGACGGCTCGATCGGCGGCATGGGGGGCTGCCCCTACGCGCCGGGCGCCACAGGCAACGTGGCGACAGAGGACCTCGCCTGGCTGTTCGAGGCGGAGGGGTACCGGACCGGCCTCGATCTCGCGGCCATGGCGGCGGCCGCGCGCACCGCCGAGGGGCTTGTCGGGCGGACCTTGCCTGGGGCCGTGATGCGCACCTACGAGGAGGCGAGCTGCGGTGGCGATTGACGTGACGCGCGCGACAGTCGCGCACGTGGTGCTGAACCGTCCCGAGCGCCGCAACGCTCTCGATACGGAGAGCCTTCGCGCGCTCAGCGGGGCCTTCCGAAATCTCGGAGCGGACCCGGACGTGCGGGTGATCGTCGTCTCGGGCGCCGGTGGGCACTTCTGCGCCGGCGCCGATCTCGCGGAGGTGCGGCAGGCCGACGACATGGCCGCGCGGCGCGCCTATTTCGGTGGCGTCGCGGAGGTTGTGCGCAGCATGCGCGAGTGCGCAAAGCCGATCATCGCGGCGGTGGAGGGCTACTGCCTCGCGGGCGCCATGGGCATCCTGGCGGCGGCGGACCTCGCGTACGCGACGGTGGACGCCAAGTTCGGCCTCCCCGAGGTGCAGATCGGCCTTTTTCCCATGGTCGTGCTGGCGCCGCTCGAACGCCTGGTCGGCCTCAGGGCCCTGACCGATCTCGCCCTGACCGGCAGGCGCATCGACGCCCTGGAAGCCATGCGCATCGGGCTCCTCAACGCCGTCGTGGAGTCTGGGCAGCTCGCGGAGACCGTCGCGGAGAAGGCCTCGACCCTGGCGGGACTGAGCCCGTTCATCCTCGCCATGGGCAAGGAGGCGCTATGCGAGGTTCCCGACCTCACCCTGCCGAGCGCCTTGCGCTACCTTCAGGGGATGGTCAGCCAGGTGGCGTCGAGCGAGGACGGGCAGGAGGGTGTGGGCGCCTTCCTCGAGAAGAGGAAGCCGCAGTGGCTTGGACGCTGAAAGATGGGGGCAACTAGCGTGCGGATTGCGGAACTGGGCGCTGCCGTGGGCCAGAGCGTGGAGATCAGGGGTTGGGTCCTGAGCCTGCGCAAGAGCGGCGGCATCCGCTTCGTCGTGGTCAGGGACGGCTCGGGCCAGGTGCAGATGGTGCTGCGCGAGAAGGATGTGTCGCCAGAGGTCTGGGAAGCCAGCGCGGGCCTCTCGCAGGAGACGTCGATCATCGCGCGCGGCCGCTGCCGGGCCGACGCGCGGGCGCCTTCGGGCGTCGAGATCGACCTCGACGACGTGGAGGTCGTCGGGCAGAGCGGCGACTATCCCATCCAGCCGAAGGAGCACGGTGTGGATTTCCTGCTCGACCACCGGCATCTATGGTTGAGGAGCCAGCGTCAGGCCGCGATCATGCGCGTCCGTAGCCGATTCGAGCAGGCGATTCGCAACTGGCTGGACGATCAGGGCTTCATCGCCGCGGACACGCCGATCCTCACCCCCTCCGCGTGCGAGGGCACGACCACGCTCTTCGAGACGACCTACTTCGAGCAGAAGGCGTATCTGTCGCAGAGTGGGCAGCTCTACAACGAGGCACTGGCCCAGGCGCTCGGCAAGGTCTATTGCTTTGGGCCCGCGTTCCGGGCGGAGCGGTCCAAGACGCGCCGACACCTGATCGAGTTCTGGATGGTGGAGCCCGAGATGGCCTTCACCGATCTCGACGGCTGCCTTGAAACGGTGGAGCAGATGCTGAGCTACGCCATCGGGCAGGTGGTGGAGCGCTGCCCCGACGACCTCAGGCTCCTGGGAAGGGATCCCGAGGAGCTCGCGCAGGTCCGGCCGCCTTTCCCGCGAATCTCTTACGACGAGGCTTTGGGCATCCTGCGCGAGCAGGGCCTGGAGATTCCCTGGGGCGAGGACTTCGGTGCGCCGCACGAGGCGGCGATCTCCGAGCGTTTCAAGCTGCCTGTCTTCGTGCACCGCTACCCGACCTCGGCCAAGGCGTTCTACATGAAGCCTGACCCCGAGCGGCCCGAGGTGGTGCTCAGCGCTGACCTCCTGGCGCCTGAAGGTTATGGGGAGATCGTTGGCGGCGGGCAGCGCATCGACGATTACGACCTGCTCCTGCGGCGTCTGCGCGAGCACGACCTGCCGCAAGAGGATTATGATTGGTACCTGGACCTGCGGCGCTACGGGTCGGTGCCGCATTCGGGCTTTGGCCTGGGCATCGAGCGGACGCTGGCATGGATGCTGAAACTCGAGCACGTGCGCGAGACGATCCCGTTCCCGCGCATGCTCTATCGGCTGCGACCCTAGCGGGATGGGGTGAGGCGGCAGTGGCGGAGATCGGCGAAGAGCTCAGGGCGGCGCGCGAGGCTCGCGGCATGTCCCTCACGGCGGTGCAGCAGGAGCTGCACATTCGCGAAAGGTATCTCGAGGCGCTGGAGCAGGACGACTGGGGACAGTTCCCGGGTGTCGTGTACGCACGAGGCTTTCTGAGGAGCTACGCCCGCTACCTGGGGCTTGATGCCGACGACCTGCTTGCGCGCATGCC
>JAJZIE010000224.1 GCA_021810725.1 Bacillota bacterium
TCCCTTCAGAGGCTGGGCAGCGCTGCGTTCCTTGAGAAGGGCGTCCAGGATCGGCATGTGGTCCCGGGCCCAGTCGATGCGGCGGTCTCCGTCCTGCCTGCTCACGCCATCCCCTCCGCTTGTGGGTGTGTGCTGCAGCGATAGTCTTTGCCAAGGTCCCGCAGCGTGCCGAGCAGTAGGCGCGAAAGAGTCTTGCACTGGCTCGCCATCAGTTCCAGCACCTCTTCGTGCGACGGGCGTGCGCCCTGCACGCCGGCGGCCAGGTTCGTGACCAGTGCCACGGCGGCGTAGCAAAGCCCGAGCTCCGCCGCGAGCACCGCCTCCGGCACCTGCGTCATGCCGACGACGTCGCCCCCGAGCATCCGGTAGGCGCGGATCTCGGCCGGTGTCTCGAAGCGGGGGCCCTCGGTGCAGACGTAGACGACCTCGTCCGGGTGGAGCGCGATGCCCTGGCGCTCCGCGCTGCGCCGCAAGGCACTGCGCAAAGTCGGACAGTAGGCGTCGCTCACGTTCTGGTGCACCACGCCGGGGCCGTCGTGGAACGTCGTGGCCCTGGCCTTGGTGAAGTCCATGAAGTCGCCGAGCAGCGCGAGTGTCCCTGGTGGGATTTCCTCGCGCACGGAACCCACGGCCGACGTGGCGAGGATCGCGGTCACGCCGATCTCCTTGAGGGCCCAGAGCAGGGCTCGGGCCGGCAGCCGGTGCGGCGGGACGGCGTGGCCCCTGCCATGCCGCGCCGCGAAGATCAGCGTCTCGCCATCCGGCAGACGCACCTCGGTCACGGCGGCGTCACCGTACGGGGTCGCGACCGTGCGTTCGCGTTCCTCGGCACCCGGCAGCTCGTAGACGCCGGTGCCGCCGATGATCGCGACCATCTCAGTTACCCGCGTAGATCCACTCTTCCTCCGGCCGCGGCTGGCCTACCAGCTCATCCGGGCGGAAGAAGAGGCCGATCTCGCGCTCCGCGGCCTCGGGGCCATCCGATCCGTGCACGATGTTGGCCGCGATCTGCATGGCGAAGTCGCCGCGCAGGGTGCCGGGTGCCGCCTTGGCGGGATCCGTGGCGCCCATCACGTTGCGTGCGACCGCGATGGCGTCCTGGCCCTCCCAGACCATCGCGACGATCGGGCCGGACGTGATGAACGCGACCAGTCCGGCGAAGAACGGCTTCTCGCGATGCGCCTCGTAGTGGCGGCCGGCAAGTTCCTCGCTGACGCGCATCATCTTGAGACCGACGAGCCGGAGCCCCTTGCGCTCCAGCCGAGCGATCACCTCGCCCACCAGCCCGCGCCCGACTCCATCCGGTTTTACGGCAACAAAGGTCCTTTGCATCCTCAGGTGTCCCTCCCGAAAAATGCGCCCCGGTCCTTCGACCGGGGCGTCGTGTCAGCCGACTTGCGCTTCTACTTCGGCGAAGACGCCGCGCTTCGTCTCTGTCGCCGTTACGCTCTCAGCGCGGAAATGTTCCACTATATAGTTGCAGGCGTCCCATGGCTCGACGCGTTCGCCGCAGGTGAACACGTCGACGGCGGCATAGCCCAGTTCGGGCCAGGTGTGCACCGCCAGGTGCGATTCCGAGATGACCACCACTCCACTGACGCCTTGGGGGCTGAATTTATGGAAGGCTACTTCCCGGACCTCAGCACCCGACTCCAGCGCTGCGGCCACCAGGATTCTCTCGACCCGCTCCGGGTCGTTGAGAATCGCCCGGTCGCAACCGTACACCTCGGCCAGAATGTGCCGGCCCAGTGCGTTCATCGATCAGCCCCCTCGCCTAGGTTCACCGTCAAACTGCATTGTAGAGACATGTCGGAAGGTTGTCAACGAATCAGCCGGGGTTTTCAGCAAGGATTCACGATGAGGCGGAGTGAGACGCGATAGACGTCAGAATCCCGCTCATCCTCGCGCGATCTCTTGCGATATCTCTGCCGTACGTGTAGTGCGATGATTCACGAGCCATAACGCGCGCGACTTGTCGACCTTCCAGACGGCTCCATCGCGCGTGGGCGCCCGGACGCTCGGAGCGCCCTCCCCGACCGGCCCCGAACGCGGCGGAAACCGCTTGGCGAAGCCGGCTCAGGGCGGCATGCTACATCCCGCTCAGGTCTTTTTGCAGCGCGTCCAGCATCTGCTCGGCGTTGCGGCGCAGGATGAGCTTCGCCACCGGATTCAGGAGATTCGCGATCATCGGCATGCCGAACTCGAAGTCGGTCGTCAGCGTGACGCTGGTGCCACCCTCGGCGGCGACGATGCGCCACTCGCCTTCGAAGCGCCTGAGGTCGCCCGAGATCTGCTGGTAGGTGATGCGCCCCTCCTCCGGCAGGAAGGTGTCGCGCTCGAGCCAGCGGAACGGCGCACCCTGGAGCGTGACGTGCCATTGCGAGTCCGTGCTGTTGCCCTCGCGGCGGACCACCTCGACCGAAACCACGTTCTCCATGAAACGGGGAAAGGACTCCATGTCCGAAAGCACCGCATAGACGGTGTCCGGCTCCGCCTGTATGAGCTTCTGGACCTCGACGTAGGGCACTGTGCTCGCTCCTTTCAGAGATCCTCGGCCACGAGCGCCGCCTCGGCCGCCGCCTCGCGGATCAGCCCGAGCGTCTCGGCGATCGTTTCCTCGGAGATGACGATCGGCGGGATCATGCGCAGCACGCGCTCGTTGTTGAGGGTCCAGAGCGCCAGCACGTGACGGTGCAGGAGTTCCGACATCAGCATGCCGCCGACGCCTTCGCGCGGGCACTCGATGCCGAGCATCAGCCCCCTGCCGCGCACCTGCGACACCACCTGCGGGAACTCCTGTGCGATCGCCTCCAGGCCCTGTCGCAGCATGGCCCCCTTGCGCAACGCCTGTCCCGGGAAGTCCTCGTCGCGCATGACGTCGATGGCTTCGCAGCCGACGGCCGTCGCGAGCGGCGCTCCGCCGCCCCCGCCGCCGCCGAAGGTGCTGGTGTGGATCAGCGGCATGCTGTCGAGAAAGCCCATCGCGTCGGCCGTGCCGACGCAGGCCCCAAGCGGCAGGATGCCGCCGCCCAGCGCCTTCGACACGGTGAGGAAGTCGGGCACGACACCCGCTTCGTGCTCGCAGGCGAAATAGTGGCCCGTGCGGCCCATGCCGCTCTGCACCTCGTCGAAGATCAGCATGGCGCCGTGCGCGTCGCAGATCTGCCGAGCGGCGCGAAGGTAGCCGTCCGGCGGCACGATGATGCCACCCTCCCCCTGGATCGGCTCCAGGATCACGGCGGCCACGTCGTCGTCCACGGCGGCCCGCAGCGCTTCGGCATCGCCGTAGGGCACGAGGCGCACGTCCTGCAGCAGTGGTCTGAAGGGGTCCTTGTAGAGGTCGCGGCCGCTGACGGAGAGGGCGCCATAGGTCTTGCCGTGGAAGGCGCCATGGGTCGAGACGAAGACCTTGCGGCCGGTGCGCGCGCGGGAGAACTTGAGGGCGGCCTCGTTCGCCTCGGCGCCGGAGTTGCAGAAGAAGCTGAGCTGCAGATCCCCCGGGGTGATCTCCGCGAGGCGCTTGGCGAGAGCGATCGGCTCGAGCACCGGCAGGGAGCGCGATGGCAGGGCGAGCTTGTCGAGCTGCGCCTTCGCGCGGGCGACGAGCCTGGGGTGCAGGTAGCCGTGGACCATGACGCCATAGCCGCCGCCCATGTCGGTATAGCGGTTGCCCTCGCTGTCATACACGAAGGCCCCCTCCGCCCTCACCTCCGGCGAGAGGACGCCAAGGAAGCTGTAGGCCCTGGCTATGCCGGGGTTGATGTAGGTCGCGAGATCCTGGAGCCAGCCTTCGTCCGGCAAAGGTCGTCATCCTTCCGCAAACAAGGATTGCCTGTCCCGTGCAATTGCACCCAGGCCACCCGGATTCCTGCGCGACGCAAGGCGGCCACCCCCCGTCGGGAGTGGCCGCCTTGGCGGAGCGTCAGACGGCCTGGGGCACGGCGCCGCCGAGCTCGAAGCCGAGCTCGAGGGCCCGCTCGTTGAGTTCGAGGAACTCCGGCTTCATGCGCGCGCGCAGGGCCTTGCGCAGGCTGTCGCGCGTCACGGCGTTCGTCAGGGCGACCAGGGCCCCGAGGGCGATGACGTTGAGCGAGAGCTCGTTGCCAAGATCCCTGGCGGTGCGCCTGAAAGGCAGGAAGTGTCCCTTGGCGTCCGGCACCTCCTGCCGGATCGTCTCCTCGAGCAGGATGAAGCCTTCCGGCGTCACCTGCTTGCCGTACTTGAGGTAGGCGTCGCGAGAGAAGCAGAGCACGAGATCGGGCACCGAGACTTCCGGGAAGGCGATCTCGCGGGTCGAGATCACCACCTCGGCCTTCGAGGCGCCGAGCCTGGCTTCCGGGCCGTAGGTCTGGGTCTGGACGACGTAGAGGCCATCCTCCATGGCGGCTT
>JAJZIE010000225.1 GCA_021810725.1 Bacillota bacterium
TCGGCAGGTCCGTGCAGCGCAGAGCGATCAGCATCAGCCGGTCCGCCCCGGCCAGCACCGCACGTCCCACCGCCCGGCCGAGTTCCTCGGCGTCGAGCGTCACGTCCCGGAGCACCCGCACCACCACCCTGCCGCCCTCATGGCTGGAGCCCGTCACGCCGAAGAAGGCGTCCTCCGCCTCGAACGGCGTCGGCAGCCAGTCGACGCGGATGCCGTCGTACCGCAGCAGAAGCGCGATGGCGTCGTAGACCTCCCACTGGGACAGCCGCTGCCAGGTCTCACGCCACCGCAGCTGGGCGATCTGCCCCGCCCGCAGGTGCAGGGCCTGGCGCTGCAGCCGTCCCTCGACCAGGGCCAACGCCGCGAACGGCACGGCCACCATGGCGGCAAGCCCGATCGCGACGGCGATCCGGCCGGTCCCGTGTCCTTCGACGATCGCCGCGATGCCGACGGCACCGCTCAGTAGCGCTGCCGGCCACGCTCGTCTGCGGGCGTCGGGCACGGTCGGCCAGGCCAGTGGCGACCTTTCCTGCATGCACATCCCTCCACGCCTAGCATGCCGTCGGTGCAGGCAGGAATGCGCAGGGACCGCGGCCTGCGCCGCGGTCCCTGAAAACGGCCAACGTCGTGACGAACTAGGCGGCAAGCCGCCTGACCTTTAGGCCTGGAAGACCGGCGACGGCCTGAGCGGCTCGAAGCGGGCCGTGAAGAAGCGGAGCCGCTTGGGCTCGTGGACGAACCTGAGGCCTGGAATCTCGCTGCGGTGCTGGTACAGCTCCGAGACGCTCTCCGCGACGACGTCCATGTGGCTTTCCGTGTAGACGCGGCGGGGAACGGTCAGGCGCACCAGTTCGAGCTTCGGGTGGTGGTTCTCGCCCGTCACGGGGTCGCGGCCGGACGACACGACGCCGCGCTCCATGGCGCGCACGCCGCCCTGCACGTAAAGCGCCGCAGCGAGCGCCTGCGCCGGCAGCTGCTCCTGCTCGAGGTGCGGCAGGAAGCGACGCGCGTCCAGGAAGACACCGTGTCCGCCCACAGGCAGAACGATCGGCACGCCCGCCGCCTGGAGGCGCTCTCCGAGCCCCCGCACCTGCAGGACACGGTGCTTGATATACTCGTCGTCGACCATCTCCCGGATACCGACGGAGATGGCCTCCATGTCGCGTCCTGCGAGACCGCCGTAGTGGGGAAAGCCTTCGAAGACCACGAGGAGTTCGCGAGCGGCCTCGAACACCTCGGGGTCCCGGGTGGCGAGGAATCCGCCGATGTTGACGAGGTTGTCCTTCTTGCCGGACATGGTGCAGCCGTCCACGTAGGAAAGCTGCTCCTTGAAGATTTCGCGGATCGGCCGGTCCGACTGCCCCGGCTCGCGCTCCTGAACGAAGAAAGCGTTCTCGACGGCCCGCGTCGCGTCCATGTAGAGGCGCACGTGGTAGCGGTCGCAGAGGGCGCGCACCGCCCGCAGGTTCTCGAGTGAGACCGGCTGGCCTCCGGCCATGTTGACCGTCAGGGCGATCGACACGTAAGGTACGTGCTCCGGCCCGACCTCCTTGAAGACCTGCTCCAGTTTGCCGAGGTCGACGTTGCCCTTGAAGGGGCTCAGGTCCTGGGGGTCGTGGGCGGCGTCGCAGATGATGTCCACGAACTGTCCGCCGGCCAACTCCTGGTGCTCGCGGGTGGTGGTGAAGTACATGTTGCCCGGGATGACATCGCCGGGCTTGATCAGGACCTGCGACAGGATGTGCTCCGCGCCGCGCCCCTGGTGCGTCGGCACCACGTACGGCATGCCATAGACGTCCTGGACCGCCTTCTCGAAGTGGAAGAAGCTCTCGGAGCCCGAGTAGGCCTCGTCGCCCACCATCAGCGCAGCCCACTGGCGATCGCTCATCGCATTGGTGCCCGAGTCGGTCAGAAGGTCGATGTAGACCATGCGCGAGCGGATGAGGAAGGTATTGTAGCCCGCCGCTTCAATCTCTTCTACGCGCTCCTTGCGCGTTGTCATATGCAGAGGTTCCACAGCCTTGATGCGATAGGGTTCCGCGCGTTTCACCAAGCGTCACGATCTCCCTTCCAGGCTTTTCATTCCACGGCCCATGCTACTCCTTTGCCCAGACGTCGCAAAGGGCCGCCCTGACGTGCCGTCAGACGTCCAGTTCGACCACCGTCGCGCCCACGCCGCCCTCGCCCTGCGCCCCGAGCCGGTGCCCCTTGACGCGCCGGTCGCCCTGCAAAAAGCCATGGACAGCCGTACGCAGAGCCCCGGTGCCCTTGCCGTGAATCACGCGCACGGTTTGAAGCCCAGCCACCTGCGCGTCGTCGAGGTAGCGGTCGAGCACCATGAGCGCCTCCTCAGCGCGCATGCCGATCAGCGTGATCTCGCTCTGCACCGTCTCCGCCTTCTGCTGGGCCAGAGCGGACCAGCCCGCTGCGCTCTTCGTCGCCTGCTGCTTCTTCTTGCCCTTGGCAACGCGCAGGTCCGAGACCGCGGACTGCAGGCGCAGGCTACCCACGGCGACCCAGACCCGGCCGCCGTCGTCGGGCGCCGAGAGAACGTTCCCCTCCTGGCCGACCTGCGGCACGAAGACGCGATCGCCAGGCACTACACCTTCCGGCGCCGGTCCCGGCGGCGGTGCCGGGGGCTGCTCGTCGCTCCAACGGGCCTCGACGCCCTCGATGCGCCGCCGCGCCTCCATGAGCGCGTCCTCGCGCCTGCGTTCGAGCTCCTGCTGGCGCAGGGCGTCCCTGGCGGCACGCAGGCTCTGCCTTGCCGCCTGGACTTCCTCGTCCAGGCGCTGGCGCAGCTGCTGCCGCGCCGTCCTCCGCTCCTCCTCGGCTTCCCGCCGCAGCTGCTCGCTCCGCCCCTGTTCGGCCTGCGCGACCCGTGCGGCGGTCTCGGCCGCGGCCAGTTCCTGCTCCAGGCGACGCCTCAGGCTGTCGACCCTCTGCAGCACCTCGGTGAGCCGCAGCTGCTCCTCGCCCAGGAGATCCTTGGCGCGGGCCACGATGCCGGGATCGAGCCCCAGCCGGCCGGCGATGACAAAGGCGTACGAACTTCCCGGAGCTCCCTGCTGCAGGCGGTAGCTCGGCTGCAAGGTCTCGGGGTCGAAGGCCATGGACGCGTTCTCGACGCCTTCGGCCGCATAGGCGAACGCCTTCAGCTCGCCGTAGTGCGTCGTGACGAGGCCGAGAGCACCGCTCCCGGCGATGCGCTCCAGGATGGCCTGCGCGAGCGCCGCCCCTTCCTGCGGGTCGGTGCCCGCCCCCACCTCGTCGAGCAGCACCAGCACGTCCGGTCCCAGGCGCCTGCAGATGTCGACAATGGCCGTCATGTGCGACGAGAACGTGGAAAGCGATTGCTCGATGGACTGCTCGTCGCCGATGTCGCAGAGGATGTCGCGCAAGACCGGCACACTGGTGCCGGCCTCGGCTGGCAGGTGCATGCCGGATTGCGCCATGGCCTGAAGGAGACCGGCCGTCTTGAGGCTCACCGTCTTGCCGCCCGTGTTCGGTCCCGTCACGACGAGGAGCCGCCTGCCGGGGCCCATCTCGAGGTGGATCGGCACGGGGTCCTGCAGCAGCGGGTGACGCGCCGCACGCAGCCTCAGGCGGCCGCCCGGGTTGATCTCCGGCTCCACCGCGTTCATGTCGCTCGCGAGCCTCGCGAGACCCAGCGCAAGATCGAGCGCGGCGGTCGCCGCCAGTCCCGCCTCGATCGGCAGCGCCTCGGCCGCCACCTGCCGGCTGAAGGCCGCGAGGATGCGCTCCTCCTCCTGTTCCGCCTGGCGCGCGAGGGCATGCGCCTCGTTGCCCATCTCGAGGGCGAAGAGCGGTTCGACGAAAAGGGTTTGTCCTGTCTGCGAAGCGTCGTGTACCACGCCCGGAATGCGCTGCTGGTGCTCGCGCAGCACCGGCACGCAGAGGCGGCCGCCTCGCAGCGTGATCAGCGGTTCCTGCAGATATCTGCTGAGATCCGGGTTGCGCAGCAGGGCCTCGAGCCTCTGGCGCAGGGCCTGCTCCTTCTCCCGCTTGGCGCGGCGCAGGCGGCCGAGTTCCGGGCTGGCCTCGTCGCGCAGGCCCTCCGGTCCCAGGGAGCGCCCGAGGGCCTGCTCCAGCGCCGGAAGTTCGGTCAGCAGCTGGCCGTCCTCCCAGAGCGCCGGCCAGTCCTCGCGGCCCGCGAGCAGTTGCTGGCGGCTGCGCCGCATGGCCGATAGGCTCTGCTCGACCTGTGAGAGGTCCTCGACCGTGAGCGTCCCGCCCAGGGCGGCGCGCCTGAGGTGCGGGCCGATGTCCCGGACGCCGCCGAGCGGAAGGCCGCCGGCACGGTCGAGAAGGCGGCGGGCCTCCGCCGTGCGCGCGAGACGCCAGCGCACCCGGCCCTGGTCGTCCT
>JAJZIE010000226.1 GCA_021810725.1 Bacillota bacterium
CCCCCGCTGCAGGGCGACGTTCTTCGGGATGTCGATCAGCACCGGGCCAGGCCGGCCCGTACGCGCGATATGGAACGCCTCGTGGACGATGCGCGCGATGTCGGCGGCGTCCTCGACGAGATAGCTGTGCTTCGTGATCGCGCGGGTGACGCCGATCGTGTCGACCTCCTGGAAGGCGTCGGTGCCGATGAGGGGCCGCGCCACCTGCCCCGTGACCGCGACGATCGGGATGGAGTCCATGAGGGCCGTCGCGAGGCCCGTCACGAGGTTGGTCGCACCGGGACCCGACGTTGCGAGGCAGACCCCCACCTTGCCCGAGACCCTCGCGTAGCCGTCGGCGGCATGCACCGCCCCCTGCTCGTGGCGGACGAGGACGTGCCGGATCGGTGAGTCGTAGAGCGCGTCGTAGATCGGCAGCACCGCCCCGCCGGGATACCCGAAGATGACCTCGACGCCTTCCTCCTGCAGGCACTGCAGGAGCGTCTTCGCGCCGGTCTCGCCCATCGTCGTCCGCCCCCTTTCCTAGAAGTAGGCCGCGTTCAGCGCCTGTCGCGTATGGAGGTCCTGCGCGAGCGCGTCCGCGACCCGCTCCGCCATCTCGCGGGTGCCGACCACCCGCTCGCCCTGGCTGCCGTCCGCGATGTCCCGCGTTCTGAGGCCCTGCCTCAGGACCTCCTTGACGGCGCCCTCGATCGCGCGGGCGAGCAGCGGAAGGTCCAGGCTGTGCTCCGCGAGCATCGCGAGGGAGAGGATCGCCCCCAGGGGATTGGCCATGTCCTTGCCGGCGATGTCGGGCGCGGAGCCGTGCACCGGCTCGTAGAGGCCGGGGCCCCCGTCGCCGAGGCTCGCGGACGCCATCACGCCAAGGCTGCCGACCACACCGCCCAGCTCGTCGCTCAGGATGTCGCCGAACATGTTTTCCGTGAGCACGACGTCGAAGGCGTGCGGCTTCAGCACGAGCAGCATCGCCATGGAGTCGACGAGCTGGTGCTCGAGCCGCACGTCCGGGTAATCGGTAGCCACGTCCTCCACCACCTCGCGCCACAGGCGCGAGGTCTCGAGCACGTTGCGCTTGTCGACCGACGTCACGCGCCGCTGGCGCCGCCGCGCCGCGCGAAAGGCGACGTGCGCCACCCGCCGGATCTCGCCCTCCTGGTAGGCCATGGTGTCGAGGGCCTGACGGCTCGGGGCGTCGCCCGCCCGGCCTCGCGGCTCGCCGAAGTAGACGCCCCCCGTCAGTTCGCGCACCAGCAGCACGTCGAGCCCTTGCAGCGCCCGCGACTTGAGCGGGGACTGCCCGCCGAGACCCGGCAGCATGGTCGCGGGCCGCAGGTTCGCGTACACCGAAAGCGCGCGCCTGAGGCCGAGGAGCCCGGCCTCAGGCCGGTCGCCAGGCGCGAGGCCATCCCACTCGGGTCCCCCGACCGCCCCGAGCAGCACCGCCTTCGCCCCCTGGGCGGCGGCGAGCGTGTCGTCCGGGAGGGGCTTGCCCACCTGGTCGATCGCGGCCCCGCCGATCGGCTTGGCCTGCCAGGAGAGCTCGATGCCCTCGTGGCGCAGATACTCGCGGGCGGTGGCGAGCACGGTCTCGGCCGCCTTGATCACCTCGGGACCGATCCCGTCGCCCGGCAGGAGCACCAGCTGATGCGTCTCCCTCTGCTCGTTCACGCCCCCGCGCCCCCTTCCTCGAGTTCCTTCCTGAGCTTCGCCATGAGGCCGCCCGCCGCGACGATCTCCTGCACGAACGGCGGCAGCGGAGCGATTCCGTAGCGCTCGCCGCGCGTGCGGTTGACGATCGCGGCCCCGCCCTCGTCGATCTCCACCTCGTCGCCCATCGCGATGCCCCTCGCCGCCGCCGGCGACTCGTAGACGCGAAGGCCGATGTTGATCGCGTTGCGGAAGAAGATGCGCGCGAAGGACTCCGCGATCACCGCGGAGACTCCCGCGCCCTTGATCGCCAGGGGGGCGTGCTCGCGCGAGCTGCCGCAGCCGAAGTTGCGTCCCCCGACGATCACGTCGCCTGGCGCCTTGCCCGCGAGGAACCCGGGATCGAGGTTCTCGAGGCAGTGCTGGCCGAGTCGCTCGGGGTCTCCCGTCACGAGATAGCGAGCCGGGATGATGACGTCCGTGTCGACGTTGTCGCCGTACTTCCAGGCCCTCGCCATCAGACCGCCTCCTCCTTGGCCATCTCGCGGGGATCGGTGATTCGGCCGCGGATCGCGGTCGCGGCGGCGACGGCGGGGCTCGCGAGAAAGACCTCGGCCTCGCGGTCGCCCATGCGGCCGACGTAGTTGCGGTTCGAGGTGGAGAGACAGCGCTCGCCCTTGCCGAGGACGCCCATGTGGCCGCCGAGGCAAGGGCCGCAGGTGGAGGTGCTCACGGACGCCCCGGCGTCGAGGAAGACCTCGATCAGCCCCTCGCGCAACGCCGCCTTGTAGACGTCCTGCGTCGCCGGGATGACGATGAGGCGCGTCTCGGGATGGACCCGCTTGCCGCGCAGGATCGAGGCCGCTGTGCGCAGGTCCGAGAGGCGGCCGTTCGTGCAGGAGCCGATGAAGACCTGGTCGATCGCGACCTCCCCGACGTCCGAGATGCCGCGGGTCAGGGAGGGGAGCGACGGGAACGCCACCTGCGGCTCGAGCGCGGAGACGTCGAACTCGTGCTCCTCGGCGTAGCGCGCGCCGGGATCGGCCGCGTAGAGGCGCCAGGGCCGCTGCGCCCTGCCCTCCTCGTAGCGCAGGGTGAGCTCATCCGTCGGCACGATCCCGACCTTCCCCCCGGCCTCGATCGTCATGTTGGACATCGTCAGGCGGTCTTCCATCGGCAGATCGGCGATCGCCTCGCCGGTGAACTCCATCGCCCGGTAGAGGGCGCCGTCGTCGCCGATCGTCTTGATCGTGCGCAGGATCAGGTCCTTGCCCGTGACGAAGGGCGGACGCCTGCCGTAGTAGACGAAGCGCATCGACTCCGGCACCTTGAACCAGGTGCGGCCGGTCGCCATGGCGTAGGCGAGGTCGGTCGAGCCCACGCCGGTCGCGAAGGCCCCGAGGCCGCCGTAGGTGCAGGTGTGGGAGTCGGCGCCGATCACGATGTCCCCCGGCACGACGATGCCGCGCTCGGGCAGGAGCGTGTGCTCGATGCCGCCCTGGCCCTCGGGGTAGTAGTGCCTGATCGCGTGCCGCTTCGCGAACTGGCGCATGATGCGGGACTGGTCGGCCGAGCTTATGTCCTTCGCCGGCACGAAGTGGCTCATGACGAGCGCGACCCGGTCGGGATCGAAGACCCTGGTCGCCCCCGCCGCCTCGAACTCCCGGATGGCGATCGGGGCGGTGATGTCGTTGCCCATCACGAGATCGACCGGCGTCTCGACGATCTGGCCCGGCTCGACTTCCCTCAGGCCCGAGCGGTCCGCGAGCATCTTTTCCGCAAGGGTCATCGCCACTAGATCGCCTCCCTTCCGCTCGGTTCCTGCGCCGCCGCCTGGGCCTGCAAGGCGGCCGCCTTGTTGAGCGCGTGCAGGTAGGCGAGGGCGCTCGCCTCGAGGATGTCGGTCGAGACCCCTGACCCGACCAGCACCTGACCCTGGTGGGCGATGCTGCAGCGCACCTCCCCCTGGGCGTCGGAGCCGCCCCCGACCGACTGGATCGCGTAATCCCTCAGCTCGGCCTCGACGCCCGTCGCGCGCTGGAGAGCGCGGTAGAGCGCCTCGATCGGTCCCTGCCCGACCGCCGCCTCGCGCGTCACCCTGCCGGCCGCGGCGCCGCTCTTCGTCGCCACTCCGACGGTCGCCGTCGAGGGGGCGCCGCCGGCGCTCGAGACGTGGTAGTGGACGAGCTCGTAGGCGTCGTCGAAGCGGTAGATCTCGTCCTCGACGAGCGACTGGATGTCCTGGTCCGAGACCTGCTTCTTCTTGTCCGTCAGGGCCTTGAACCGGCGGAAGAGCTCCTGCTGCTCCGCTTCCGGGAGCTCGTAGCCGAGGGCCGCGAGCTTCTTCTGGAAGGCGTGGCGCCCGGAGTGCTTGCCCATGACGAGCTGCGTCTCGCCCTGGCCGATGTCCTGGGGGTTCATGATCTCGTACGTGGTGCGCTCCTTGAGAACGCCGTCCTGGTGGATCCCCGCCTCGTGGGCGAAGGCGTTCGCGCCGACGATCGCCTTGTTCGGCTGGACCGGCATGCCGCTCAGGCGGCTGACCAGGCGGCTCGTGCGCCCGATCTCCCGCGCCTGGATCCCCGTCTCCAGCCCGAAGAAGTCCTGGCGGGTCCGGATCGCCATCGCCACCTCCTCGAGCGAGGTGTTGCCGGCCCGCTCGCCGATCCCGTTGACGGCCACCTCGCACTGGTCCGCGCCGGCCAT
>JAJZIE010000227.1 GCA_021810725.1 Bacillota bacterium
GGCGGCGCTCGAGGACCTGCAGGTCGCTCAGGAGCAGTTCAAGGTCGACCGTCTCGAGGTCGGCCAAGGGGTCGATTCGGTCCTCCGGATGCGCGACGGCAGGGTCCGGGAAGGCCCGCAGGACGTGGATCACCGCATCGACCTCGCGGATCTCCGCCAGAAAGCGGTTGCCGACCCCCTGCCCCTCGCGCGCGCCGCGCACGAGGCCCGGCACCTCCACGACCTCGATCTGGGCGGGCGTCCGCTTCTTCGGCGCGTACATGCCGACCAGGTAGTCCAGGCGGGCGTCGGGCACGTCCACGACGCCGCGGTGCGTATCGGTGCGACCGGTGACGAAGCCGCTCACCTCGACGCCGAGGCCTGTGAGCAGGTTGAGGACGGTGGAGCGCCCGCTGAGCGGGAGCCCCACCAGTGCCGCCGTGAGCAAGCGCTACCCCTTCCCCAAGATGGTCTTCGCCCCGAGTGTAGCGGTTCGCGCGGGGCGGCGGAACGTAGCGTCGGGTCAGTACCGTTCCTGAAACCGTAGTCTTTTATCTCTACGGTCCGTTCTCGCTTCATCAGTGTCTGCCCCTCGAAGAGGTCTTACGGCGCCTCGGCGAGCGTTTAGCGGTAGGGTAGGCCCAAGAGTTGCCTCTCCGGCCCCCCATCGAACCGTGCATGCGGTTCTCCCGCACACGGCTCTCCGATGTCCTTCACCGGGCCGTTATCGCGGCTTGCCAACGGCGGACGGTCCCGCTCAGCTTAGGTGGCCGGGCGCGGGCCAGAAGGGCCGAGGCCCCTCCGGCCTTGGCACCGTGCCGCCAGCGCCTGTGTGCCCAGTGATGCTTCTTACGCAGGAACAGGACCAGGCGCAACAGCACGTACTCGTCGATGGCAGCAAATACTCGAGCGGAGTTGCCCCATCGAAAGTACGCTCCCCATCCGCGAATGATCGGCGCAATCCGTGCCACCATTTCTTCGAGGCTTAGGGACAGGAGTGCCCGTGGCGCGCTGGCCTCTCGTATCTTCCGACGGATGCTGTTCTGGGCTCGCTTGCTGGGCCACCTCTGGAGGAACGCCTTGCCCGGCCTATGCCTGGACGGAATGCGCCTAAAGGTGAAGCCGAGGAAGTCGAACCCTTCGCTTCCGTCGCGAAGATCCATGATCCTCGTCTTGTCCGGGTGAATCTCCAGGTCCAGTCGTGCCAGCGTAGCCTTGAGGAGTTTGAGCGCCTGCTCGGCGGCCTCGCGCGTCCTGCACAGGATCACGAGGTCGTCGGCGTAGCGCACCAACTCTCCCAGGGCGCGGCCCTTTCGTTGCCAGACTCGATCCAGGAAGTTCAGGTAAATGTTCGCCAGGAGCGGCGACGCCGGTCCTCCCTGCGGGGTCCCCTCCTCCGGATGCGAGAGGGTGTTGCCCTCCAGCACCCCGGCCTTGAGGAACCCCTTGATCGCCTTGCGCATCTGCGGGTCGTTCACACGCTGGTCGAACAGGACGAGGAGTTTCCAGTGGTCGACGTTGTCGAAGAAGGCCCGGACGTCCGCGTCCACGACGAACCAGTTGCCGGCGTTGGCGCTCTTGCGGATGACCTCCAGGGCCATAATCGCGTGGCGCTTGGGCCGGAACCCGTACGAGCAGTCCAGGAAGTCGGCCTCGAAGATCGGCTCCAGCGTCAGCTTGGCGGCGGTGGCAACTACCCTGTCGCGGATGGAGGGTATGCCCAATGGCCTTTGGCCACCTTGGGGCTTGGGGATGTACACCCGTCGCACCGGGATCGGATGGTAGTTGCCCGTCGTCAGATCGGCTTGGAGTCGGTCCAAGAACGCGAGGCGGCCTTCACCTTGTTCGATGCTCTCGAAGGTGACACCGTCCACGCCGGCCGCTCCCCGGTTGGCCCGCGCCTCGTCGTAGGCGCGTTCGAGGATGTCCCTGCGGCACATCGTCTGGTACAGCCTGCGGAACTTCCGTCTCGGGTGCTGCTTCGCGGCACGGTACAGGTTGCGCTGAATTTGTCGGGTTGGGTCTCCAGAGGCCTTGGCCTGCCGCGACCGCCTGAGCGGGTCTCGTCGCATTCCTCAGCCCTCCCTTACTTCCCTCGCAACCATGGACAAAGTGTGGCGCCTTGGCTCCGGGGCGTTATGTTGTCGCACCCATCATGGCTACTACTCACCACTCCGACTTCTCCCGGGCCTTCTCGGCCTTTCCCCCTGCGGGCGTATGGGCCGAGGAGCCAGTGGCCGCCCGGGAGATCTCTCCTGTCGCCCTCGTATCTGTGACCCCATTCCGAGCCCTCTACGCCGGGGGTTGCCGGACGGTCATCGACTCGGATCTCGCGTCCTGCTGCTGCCTTCGCCCGAAGAGACGGGGCTCGGCTCACCCTTCACCGCTTGCGCGGGAGTTCTTTCGACGCGGCAGGCTTCACTTGATGTTACGGACTGGGGTCTTGCTCGCCCCCTGCTTCGGCAGACCGGTCACCCGATCGTCACCGGGAGGTTCGCTACATGGCCTCCGAGATTGCCTTGACGGGACTTTCACCCGCTAGATACGAGGACTTTGCAGGATGCACTCTCCCCGGAACTCGGGGCGACGGGCGGTCTACACCGCCTGAGCGAGATGCTCCAGGTTGATCGCCGCGTTCAGGTCACGGTCGATCACAAGCCCACACGTCTCGCAGGTGAAGACACGCTCGGACAGGGGCAACTCCGTCTTGACCGCACCGCACCCTGAGCACGTCTTCGAGGAAGGGTAGAAGCGGTTGGCCACCACGATCCGACAGCCGTACCACTTGCCCTTGTACTCCAGCATGCGGCGAAACTCGCCCCAGCCAGCGTCGGAGACGGCGCGCGAAAGATGGCGGTTTCGGACCATGTTCTTCACCGCCAGGTCCTCGATCACGATGACCGACTTGGTTTTCGTCAGCCTCGTTGAGAGCTGGTGATGAAAGTCCTGCCGCCGATTGCGAACCCGCCGATGCAGGCGGGCCAGGGCCAACGCCGACTTGCGCCGTCGCTTCGAGCCTCTCTGCTTGCGGCTGTGCGCCTTACTCCGGTGCCTGAGCGCCCGCAGCGCCCGCCCGAGCGCCTTGGCCGGCGCGACGATCATGCCGTCCGAGAGCACCGCAAAAGCCTTGAGACCAAGGTCCACACCGACAACGCCACCGTTCGCCGGGCGGGCGTCCGGTCGCTCGACCTCCACGGCCAGCGAGACGTACCACCGGTCGGCCTCGCGCCGCACGGTCGCCGACAGCACACGACCACGGAACTTGGTCGTCTCCTCCTTCGTGCGCACCCAGCCGATCCGAGGCAGCTTCACGGCACGACGCCCGACGCGGATCGCGCCCGTCAGACGGAAACGGTCATCGCGCCCTTTCTTGCGAAAGCGCGGGAATCCAACCCTGGGGCCAGCCCGCTTACCCTGGCGAGAGGCGAAGAAGTTCTCAAATGCCCGGTGTAGGTCCCGTAGCGCCTCTTGCGGCGCGCACTTCGACACCTCGTCCCACCAGGGAGCGTTTTCGCGTTTGTAGACGTTCCACGCACGATGCAGTTCGGCCGCACTTGGTACAGGCAGGCCCTTGCCGATGAGGGCGCGAGCCAAATTGAGAGCCCAATTGAACGCGAACCGCGCCGTTCCGGCGGCACGCGCCAGCAGGTTTGCTTGTCGCCTGGTTGGCGCGAGTTCGTAGCGAAACGCTTGCTGTACGGTCATGCCGCGCCGCCGTCCGCCGCGCATCGCACAGCCCGCTCAGCGCGCTGCCGGGCCGAGCGCCGGCCGTACAGCCTGGCACAGAACGACGTCAGGACTTCGATCATGTCTTGCACGAGGTCGTCCTTGGTTTCGCCCGGGTCTACCACGACAAGGCGACGTCCTTGCGCGGCCAGGGTCGACTCGACGTACTCGGCGCCGAATCGCATGAGCCGGTCTCGGTGCTCCACCGCCACGATGGCCACCGATGGATCCGCGAGGAGTTTCATCAGCTTAGGCCGATGGCCGTTCAGGCCGGACCCCACTTCCGTCACCGTGCGCACCACCGGCCACCCGTTGCGCGTCGCGAACTCGACCACGCGGGCAACCTGACCTTCAAGATCCGAACGTTGATCGGACGAGGACACGCGGGCGTACACGGCCACCCCAGTTGGCAATGCCTTCGGTGGCCTGACGATGATGGTACCGGTCGGCAGTTGCTCTGCGGGCACTGGCAGTTTGCCGTCGCGGAACATGCGCCACGCCGCTTGGTATCCGATGCCTTGCTCTTTCGCCCAAGTGCTTAGCTTCATGGGCGCATTGTATCACTCACGATGATGCAAGTAGATACAACCGTCCAACAGTTAGAACCCCCGACCACAGGTCCCATCAGA
>JAJZIE010000228.1 GCA_021810725.1 Bacillota bacterium
CCTCCGGCCCGAGCGACCGTTGCAGGTCCTGCTCGAGATCAGGGATCTCGGTCAGGAGCTGCCCGTCCTCCCACAGCGTCGGCCAGTCTTCGCGGCCCGCAAGCAGTTGCTGGCGGCTGCGCCGCATCGACGAAAGGCTCTGCTCGACCTCGACCAGATCCTCGACGGTCAGCGAGCCCCCCAGCGCGGCTCGCCGCAGATGGGGGCCGATGTCACGCACGCCGCCGAGCGGCAGGCCGCCCGCGCGGTCCAAGAGCCGGCGTGCTTCCGCCGTACGCAAAAGCCGCCAGCGCACCTGACCGGGGTCCGACTCCGGCCAGAGATTCAGCGCCGCCGCCTGACCCACCGTCGTGTCGCAGCGGCTTGCAAGTCGTTCCTGCACGGCCCGAAATTCGAGCAGGCGCAGGCTGCGTTCGTCCAAAAACCAGCACACCTCCGGGGATCAGCCGCCACCGCGCCGCATCTCCTCGAACTTGCGATCGAGGTAGTGCACGAGCGTCTCGCCGCCCGGCAGGCCGATCTCGCCCGCGGTCACCGGCAGGGCGGTAGTCTTGGGCAGCACCGAGACCTTGCCCGTCGGCTCGAGGCGCGCCGTCTCGACGTCCTCGATGCGGTCGATTCCCTGCTCGCGCAGGCTGATCATGAGGTCCGACTGCGACAGGTGCTCCCGCTGCATATTCTGGTGCTTGATCTTGCCCTTGTCGATCAGAACCGTGGCCACACCCTGCGACACCTGCTCGAGCGTGCGCCACTTGATGTTGACCCAGGTCAGGACGAACTGCAAAAGGCCCAGGGTGACGATCGAGACGATGGGCAGGAAGATCGATTTCGTGGTTTCCTCGATGCCGATGGCCACGGCTTCGCCGATGATGATCACGACCGCGATGTCAAATGGGGCCATGTGGCTGACCGATCGCTTGCCCATGAGGCGGAATACGACAAAGGCCAGCACGTAGAGGAGTCCCGTCCGCCAAAGCTCTGCAAAGATATCGTGCCACTGAAACTCCAAGCCGCTCCCCCCCGGCGTAGTTTGCCCTGAGAGGCAGCGTGCTTCACCTGTGCCTAGATCTACATAAACGCACGCCCCGCGGGGCGGGCCCCGCGAGGCGTGCGCTGACTACCAAGATCTCGGATCAGTCGCCGGCGCCGCGCAGAAGGGCCTGCGGCACCTCGTGGTGGAAGTTGACGCGCAGCCAGCCGCGGGCGTTGGCCGCCTCGGCCACGCGGTGCACCGCGACCAGGTAGGCCGCCTCGCGCATCGTCACCTTGTGCTCGTTGCGCATCGCGTAGATGGTGTCGAACGCGTCGTTCATCATACGCAGGAGCTTCTCGTTGACCTCTTCCTCCGGCCAGTAGTAGCCCATGGTGTTCTGGACCCACTCGAAGTAGGACACCGTCACGCCACCGGCGTTGCAGAGGATGTCCGGGATCACGAAGATGCCCCGCTCGCGCAGGAGCTGGTCGCCTTCCGGCGTCGTCGGGCCATTCGCGGCCTCGGCGATGATGCGCGCGCGCACCTTCTCGGCGCGCTTGCCGTCGATCTGGTTCTCGAGGGCTGCCGGCACGACGACGTCCACGTCAAGCGCGAAGAGCTCGTCGTTCGAGATCTCGCTGCTGCCCGGGAAGCCCTTGGTGGTTTGGTGCTCCTCGACGTACTTGAGGAGTTCCGGGATGTCGAGGCCGCTCGGGTTGTAGGCGCTACCGCGCACATCGGACACCGCGACGATGGTCACGCCGGCCTCGTGCAGGAGCCTGGCGGTGTGCGAGCCGACGTTGCCGAAGCCCTGGACCGCGGCGGTGGCGTGCTTCGGGTCGATGCCGAGGCGGTCCATGGCGCGCAGCACGACGAAGAGCACGCCGCGGCCGGTGGCCGCGTCACGCCCGAGCGAACCGCCCAGGACGAGCGGCTTGCCGGTGATGAAGCCCGGGGTGTGGTGGCCGCGCACCTTGTCGAACTCGTCGAGCATCCAGCCCATGATCTTGGGGTTCGTGTTGACGTCCGGCGCCGGGATGTCAATCTCCGGGCCCATCACGGGCGCGAGGTAGCGGATGTAGCCGCGCGAGAGTTCCTCGAGCTCGCGCTCGGAGAGCTTGCCCGGGTCACAAATGACGCCGCCCTTGGCGCCGCCGTACGGCAGGCCCATGACGGCCGTCTTGAACGTCATCCACATCGAGAGGCCCTTGACCTCGTCCTCGCTGACGTCCTGGTGGAAGCGGATGCCGCCCTTGGTCGGGCCGGTCACGTCGGTGTGCTGCGCCCTGAAGCCGATGAAAGTCTGGATGGTACCGTCGTCCATGTGCACCGGCACCGAAACCCGCGTGATGCGGAACGGCTCCTTGAACATCTCGTAGACGTCTTCCGACAGACCCAGATTCTTGACTGCGCGATGAAGCTGCCCCTGCACGATAAGGAAGGGGTTCGTCAGGTCCGACACGGTATCTCCTCCTGGTCGCGACATATCCGCCGGCCATTCCCTTTCGACCTAGCGCAGCTGCGCGCCGCAATGTTCCCCGAGTGCCTGGAGCGCCCGCGCGATCGCCGCCTCAGCATCCGCGTCGGTCAGTGTACGCTCCGGGCTCTGCAGCGTGAGACGCAGGGCCAGACTCTTCTTGCCGTCCGGCACCGGCGATCCCGTGAACACGTCAAACAGCGTTTCGGCAACCAGCAGCTCGCCGAGCGCCGCGCGCAACACCTGCCGCAACCGCCCATAGGTTACTGCTTGATCGACAACAACTGCAAGATCCCGGATCAAGGCAGGGAACCGCGGCGTCGACTTCGCCCTCGCCGCCACCTGCGCAAGGTTGATCTCCGCGAGGCGGAACTCCCCCACCATGACCGGCAGGTCGAGGCCCAGGTGCCGCTGCACGCTGGGGTGCAGTTCACCCAGCCGGCCGAGGTGGCGCCCTCCGCTGAAGACGTCGGCCTGGCGTCCGGGATGGAGCGCCGGATCCTGGCTCGGGGCAAAGTCGAGGGCGCCGACGCGCAGGAGCCTGAGGGCCGCCTCGATGTCGCCCTTGAGCGAGAAGAAGTCGACGCGCTCCGCCTCGTAGCGCCCGAAGGGCAGCCGTGTGCCCGCGAGCACCGCTGCGAGCATCTCAGTCTCGACGACAGCGTCGCCGTCGCGCGCGAAGACGCGGCCCGCTTCGCAGAGCGCGATCTCCTGCCGCCCGTAGGCGAGGTTGTGGCGGACCGCCTTGAGGAGTCCTTGGAGAAGCGTCGTGCGCAGGGCCTGCATGTCGACGGACAGCGGGTTTGCCGTCTCCACCTCGGCAGGGCGCCCCAGGCTCTCGAGCTCCTTCGGGTCGCAGAGCGAGTAGCTCAGGGCGTCGCGATAGCCCAGCGCCTCCAGTGCCGCCAAGGCCTCGAGCCGCAGGGCATAGCTCGGCGGCTCGGCGATGCGGGGCGCGGGCGGCGGCAGCTCCTCCGGCAGGCGATCGACGCCCACCGACCGGAGCACCTCCTCCGCGACGTCCCACGGCTCCATGACGTCGATGCGCCAATAGGGCGGCGTGACCGCCAACTCCCGGTCGCCACCCGCCTCGAAGCCGAGGCGCCTAAGGGCGTCGCACTGCTCCTCCTGCGACAGGTCGATGCCGAGAAGTCGCCGCACGTAGTGTGGATCCACGTTGATGGCGGGTGGCGCCGCAGGCTCTTCCCCCGCCACCGCGATGCCGGGAAGCATGCGCCAGCCGACCTCGGGCAGGAGCTCGGACATGCGCTGCAGGGCACGCCAGGGAAGGCTCCCCGGCAGGCCATGGGCGAAGCGCTGCGCGGCCTCGCTGCGCAGCCCCAGCCGGCGCATGGCCGCGCCGATCGACGCCGGCTTGAAGAGCGCCGCCTCGAGGAATACCTCCGCCGTCTCCTCCGTTACCTCCGCCCGCTGTGAGCCCATCATGCCGGCGAGCGCCACGGGCCCCGCCTCGTCGCAGATTACGATGTCGCCGCTTTCGAGGACGCGCGTCAAGCCGTCCAGTGTCTCGATCTGCTCGCCAGGGCGGGCGGAGCGCACCTGGATCGCTCCGACGAGGCGATCGTCGGCGAACGGGTGGAGCGGCTGGCCGATCTCGAGCATGACGTAGTTTGTGAGATCGACGATCGGCAGCACCGGCCGCATGCCGGCGGCCCAGAGCCTGCGCTGGATGTAAAGCGGCGTCGGACGCTCATCCTCGCGCACGAGTCGGGCACCGAGGTAGAGGGGGCAGAGCGCGGGGTCGGTGCGGACCGCAAGGGAAGCGTCGCCATCCCCCGACCGCAAGCGTCCAGGTCCCGCGGGCAAGGTCATGCCGAGCGCGGCGGCAAGCTCG
>JAJZIE010000229.1 GCA_021810725.1 Bacillota bacterium
CGATGCGGTGCAGGCCCAGATTCTCGAAGCCGAAGGTGGCCAGGACGCGAGCGATTTCGCTGCCGAAGCCCTGGCCCCACTGGTCGCGACGGAGGACATAGCCGAGGTCGCCCTGGCGGTGCTCCGGGGAAAGGATGCCAAGCCGCCCGCCGCCGATCAGCTCGCCCGAGTCCTTGCGCACGGCGGCCAGTTCGTACTGTCTGCGCGGCACCTGCCTTACGTTGGCCGCGACGCGGCCGAGGAACTCCTGCACTTCTTGCGGCCCCTCCGGTCCCCAGGGCAGATGCCGCGTAACCTCGGGGTCCTGGGCGTAGCGCAGGACCGCCGCAAGGTCTTCCGCCTGGTACTCGCGGAGAGCCACGGTACGCCCCTCCAGCCGGATTTCCGACATCGCGTGCCCTCCCGAAGACTTGTTCGCTGCCCTTCCATCAGGCCAGATATCGCGTGAGGATGGCAAGAGAAGGCGAGCGGCCCGCCCGCGTCGGAGCGGGCGGGCCGCAGCAACAGGGGGCCTAGAACACAGGCTCCTTGAGGTCCTCCAGCTTCTTGAGCGAACCCTGCTCCACGTCGCGGTGCAGGCTCTGGCCATGGGCGTCCATCGTGACGATGGCCGGGAAGTCCATGACGTCGAGGTGCCACATCGCCTCCGGCACCCCGAACAGGTCGAGGAAGTCGACGCCCACGACGTCCTGCACGGCCTTGGCGTAGTACTGGGCGGCGCCGCCGATCGCGCTCAGGTAGACGGCGCCGGACTTCTCGAGGCCGGCCAGGGTCTTCGGGCCCATGCCGCCCTTGCCGATGATCGCGCGCAGGCCGAACTTCTCGATGATGTCGGCCTGGTAGGGTTCCTCGCGGGAACTCGTCGTGGGGCCGGCCGCACCGACGTGCCAGCGGCCGTCCTCGTCCTTCAGCATGACCGGGCCGCAGTGGTAGATCACGCCGCCTGCGAGATCGACCGGTGCGTCGTGCTGCATCAGGTACTTGTGCAGCTCGTCGCGGCCTGTGTGGATCCGGCCGCGCAGGAGAACGACGTCGCCCACGTGGAGGGCGCGAACCTCTTCCTCCTGCAGCGGCACGCTGAGGACCTTCGCGCCCTCGGCGGCGAAGCCGCCCTGCCGCTCCATGGTCTCGGGACGGTCGCGGTAGAGCCAGCGCACGATGTCGCCGCTCTCGGGGTCGAGCTCGACGCCGAGGCGTCGGAAGGCCCAGCAGTTGTACGCGACCGAGACGAAGAAGCTCGCCGGAATGCGGTTCATCGTCCCGACCTTGCAACCGAGCAGGGTCGCCTTGCCGCCGAAACCCATGGTGCCGATCTCGAGCGTGTTGGCCTTCTCGAGGATATACCGCTCGAGCTCGGCGAGTTGCGGGTTCGGGTTGACGTCGTCGAGGTCGCGCAGGAGCTGCTCCTTGGCGAGCTCGTAGCCCGTGGTGCGGTCGGTGCCGATGCCGACGCCAATGAAGCCGGCGCTGCAGCCCTGACCCTGCGCCTGCCAGACGGCGTGCAGGATGGCCTTGCGGATGCCTTCGAGGTCGCGCCCGGCCTTGCCGAGGCCCTGGATCTCGGTCGGGAGCGAGTACTGGATGCTCTTGTTCTCGCTGCCGCCGCCCTTCAGCATCAACCGGACCTCGAGCTTTTGGCCGCGCGTCTGCTTGAAGTGGACGACGGGCGTGCCCGGTCCGAGGTTGTTGCCCGAGTTCTTGCCGGTGATCGGGTCGACGGAATTCGGGCGGAGCCTTCCCTGGCGCGTGGCCTCCGCGACGGCCCAGCGGATGTCCTCTT
This sequence comes from Bacillota bacterium, assembly GCA_021810725.1. Taxonomy (GTDB): domain Bacteria; phylum Bacillota; class Sulfobacillia; order JAJZYS01; family JAJYTV01; genus JAJZQO01. Next base: position 1,781 of record JAJZIE010000229.1, read on the forward strand.
CCATCGTGATCTGGTCGAACCCGACCGGGCACTCGACGAAGAAGGTCGGCAGGCCGGTGTCCTGGCAGATCGGGGCCACATCCTCCTCCGCCGCGACGATGTTGTCGATGATCGTTCCCAGCGCCAGGGCCGCCCGCGAACCGGCTTCCTCCTCGACGCTCGCGCGCTTGATGGCGCGGCGCACGTCGGGCGGGAGGTTGGTCGACGTCTCCGTGACCAGCGAAAGCAGACTTTCCCTCATATTCGACATGCCGCATCTCCCTCCACCGCATGGCTGAACGCACTAGGCCCACGTCCACTCTACGTGTTCGCGTCGCACCGCTCGCAGGGCCAATTGGCCATTTGTGCGGGACGAGCGGCGCTGCGCATGGCGGCTTCCGGTCCGGGGAGTCTAGGCCGCGGAAGGAGGGATGAGTTGGCGGATTTTTGCGCGCACGAGCTCCTGAGCCTGCACGAAATCGTATCCGGCACCGTACTGGACACCAAGATCCTGAAGGCCCATCTCGGTGACATCGAGGACGGCGAGCTCAAGACGATCGCCGACAACGCGCTCAAGGCCAAGAAGGAGTTCATCGACCAGGTTGCGAGCATTCTGGAGTAGGGGGGTGACGGCTTGTCGATTCTGGATACCGCGGCGGGAGTCAAGACCCTGAGCGACCGGGAGATCGCCATGGGTCTGCTCGAGGACGCCAAGGTCTGCGCGACCATGCTCTGCGCAGCGACCATGGAAGCCTACACGCCCGCCGTGCGTTCGCTCTTCGAGAACCAACTCGCGAAGCAGTTGCAGGAACACAAGGTCGTGTTCGACTACATGCACAAGCACGGGTGGTACGAGCCGAAGAAGTCGCCCATGGACATGGCGATGGAGGATCTCAGGTTGGCCAAGAAGGTCTGCGACTAGGACACGTCGCGGACACAAGGGGCCGTGCCGCGGCTATGTCCGCCGGAGCGGCCCCTCGCTTGCCGGTTGCGGACAAGGCAGGCGCCGGCGACGGGCACCGCGAAAACCTGACCTGACCGGTTGGGGAGACGGGAGATGCGGATGCAGCCACTCTCAGGCAGGGCGAAATGGTCGGTTCTTGGCGTCACGACGTTCGGCGCCTTCATCGCCAACGCGGACGCCACCATTGTGGTGGTGGCGCTTCCGGCGATGCTGACCGGTCTTGGCTCCAACATCGCCACGATGCTCTGGACGCTCACGGGTTACATGCTGGTCAGCACGGTGCTCCTGCTGCCTCTCGGCCGCCTCTCGGACCTTGTCGGCCGCAAGACGTTGTTTCTCTGGGGCTTCGTTCTGTTCGCGGCGGGTTCCGCGCTTTGTGGCGCCACGCCATCGGGACCGGACCTGATCGTCTTCCGCTGCGTGCAGGGCCTGGGTGGCGCCGCGCTCTCCGCTCTCGGCACGCCGATCATCACCGAGGCGTTCCCGGCTTCGGAACTTGGCCTTGCCCTCGGCATCAACTCGCTCGCCTGGGTGCTCGGCTCGCTCGTTGGCCCGGTGGCCGGCGGCATCCTCGTGGCAACCCTCGGCTGGCGCTCGGTCTTCTACGTCACGGTGCCGTTCAGCCTGGTGGCGGCGGCACTCGGCTGGTTCGTGCTGCCGCGATCGCAGCGCCGCACTGCGAGACTGCGCATGGACTACGCAGGGCTCGCCTACTTCACGGCAGCCCTGACACTGCTCCTCGTGATCTTCACGGAGGGGCTCGCCTGGGGCTGGCTCTCGCCGCGCATCCTTGCGCTCGCGGCCGTCACCCTGGGAAGCACGGCCCTCTTCATCCGTCGGGAACTCACCACCAGCGAGCCGCTCTTCGACCTGCGCCTCTTCGGCATCAAGGCCTTCGGCGCCGCGCAGACGGTGGTCACCTTCGCGAGCATCGGCTTCTTCGCGACGACGTTCCTGCTGACGTTCTACTTGCAGGGCGGACTCCGGCAGTCTCCCCTTGCGACGGGGCTGCTGCTGATTCCCATGTCCGCGCCACAACTGCTGTCGAGTCCCTTGGGGGGGCGGCTCGCCGACCGCATCGGGTCAGCCTGGCCGATCTGGTTCGGGGTCGCGGGACTCGGCGTCGGGGCGCTCTGGCTCAGCCGGCTGCCGGACCACCTGTCCCTCTGGGCGATCGCCCTGCCGCTCGCCCTGATGGCCGTGGCCAACGGCTTCTATTGGCCGCCGCTCTCGAGCCTGGTCATGAAGGTCTCCCCGCGCGAGCGCCTCGGCATGGCGTCGGGCCTCTTCTACACCTTCCGCAACATCGGCTTCTCGCTGTCGCTGACGTTGGCCCTCGTGTTCGCGGAAACGAGCCTGCCACCGGCCGAAGCTGTCGGGGTGTTCCTCGGCCTGCACACGTCCACGTCGGCCGCGATGGCAGAGGCCCTGATCCATGCGGTACGGACGGCCTTCCGCTGGTTCACGCTGGCTTTCTTGATCGCGCTGGCGGCGGGGATCCCGATTCTCGTCGCCCAGAAGCGGGGCCGCGCGGCAGCCTCGGAAGGCTAGACGGTTCGCCGGCTGGCATCTGTCGGGG
>JAJZIE010000230.1 GCA_021810725.1 Bacillota bacterium
CCAGCTCTCTGGTTCCGGCCTTGCTTCGACCGGGACTGTTTCACCCGTGGGCATCTCTCGATGTTTCCGGGCAAGAGCCTATCTCTCGCGGGTAGCCTCACCTAACAGACGTTCCACACCCAATATCGCATCAAACGCGGCGAATGCAACAGTTTTAGGGCGATTTCAGGCAAGGAAGACCAAAGGCATCCACTGGATGCTCCAGAAGTCTCTCAATCTCCTTCGCGCGCGTGTGCACGCATGCTACGGTACGATCGCATTCCGAAAATGGTGCCTCACCACTCGGGGCGGGAGACCTCCGGATGGCCCTTTAGCGCCTGCTCCATTTCGGCCTTGGCGAAGGCCAGCGCCGCCTCGGTCTCGCCCTCGGCGCGCAGCACCAGGGCGGGTTCGGTGTTGGACGGACGAAGGAGGGCCCATGCCCTGTCGAAGATCACCCGGACGCCGTCGACGGTCACGAGCGGGTAGCGGCCGGCGAACGCGGCCTGCACCGCTTCCGTGACGCGTGCCTTGGCGCTTTCGGGGCAGGCGACGCGGGTTTCCGGCGTCGCGTAGGCGGGCGGGAGGTCCGAAAGGAGATCCGCGAGGGACCTGCCGCTGCGGGCGCAGATCTCGGCGAGGCGGAGCGCCGCGTATAGCGCGTCGTCGTCGCCCGTGAACCGGTCCGCGAAGAAGATGTGGCCGGAGAGTTCACCCGCGAAGGCCGCACCCACCTTGCGCATCGCGGCCTTGATCAGGGAGTGGCCGGTCGGGGTGAACTCGGGGTGCGCGCCCATGCGGCTCAGATCGTCGGCGAGACGCTGGGAGCACTTGACCTCGACGAGCGTCGGCTTGTCGGGGTAGCGCGGGAAGATGTCGCGCCAATAGAGGATGAGCAGCTCGTCCACCGCACGGATGTGGCCGTGCTCGTCCACGGCGCCGAGACGGTCCATGTCGCCGTCGAACGCGAATCCGAGCTGTGCGCCCAGGCGGACGACTTCGTCCTGAAGGGCCGCCATGTTCTTCGGCTGCAGGGGGTCGGGGTGGTGGTTCGGGAAGTGGCCGTCGGGCTCGCAGAAGAGCGGATGCACCTTGAGCCCGAGGTCCTCGAGCACGGTCGGCGCATAGGGGCCGCCGGCGCCGTTGCCGGCATCGGCCACCACCTCGAGACCGCCGAGGCCGTCCGGGAAGAGCTCGCGCATCTGCCGCCGGTACCATGGGAAGATGTCGTACTGCTCGACTCGGCCCGTCCGGCCGCTCGGGCGCGCGCCGCGGCAGAGTTCCTGCACCTCCTGGATCTCGGAGCCGTAGAGCGTGCCCGGGCCGAGCGCAAGCTTGAAGCCGTTCATCTGCGGCGGGTTGTGCGATCCGGTGATCATGACGGCGGGACCGATGCCGAAGTGGTGGCGCGCGAAGTAGACGAACGGCGTCGGCACCATGCCGAGATCGATGATCCGCTCCATGCCGGCGTCGAGCAGGCCCTCGACGAAGGCTTCGCCGAGTTCCGGCGAGGACAGGCGGCAGTCGCGGCCGACGATGGCGGTGGCCTGGCCGTGGCGGTGCCAGTACTCGGCCGTGCCGAGGGCGATCTGGTGGGCTACCGCTGGCGTAAGGTCGACGCCGACGTGGCCGCGGATGTCGTATTGGCGAAAGAGCTCGGGCGACAGATCCAACGGTGATCACTCCATAGCGCGAAGTTCGAAATCCTTCTACAAGACGGGGCGCGGGGCCTGCCGTCTTGTCGCTTCTACCACCGTGCGCGTAGAATGGATGCTGCCAGAAAACGTGTGCTGTGCGGATTTCGAGCGCAGGGATCCGCCGCGACGACCAATCGGAGGTGGTTCGATGGCCAAGGAGCGCAGGACGCCGTCCGGGCTGGAAGTCAAGCCTGTCTACCGCGCTGAGGACGTGAAGGCCGACCCGGTGCGCGACATCGGGGAACCTGGCCAATATCCTTATACCCGCGGCATCCACCCCGGCATGTACCGCGACCGTCTTTGGACGATGCGCCAGTTCGCCGGTTTCGGCACGGCCAAGGAGACGAACGAGCGCTTCCACTATCTTCTGCGCCAGGGCCAGACAGGCCTTTCCACGGCATTCGACATGCCGACGCTGATGGGCTACGACTCCGATGACTCGCACAGCCTTGGCGAGGTCGGTCGCGAGGGCGTGGCCATCGACTCGCTGCGCGACATGGAGCGGCTGTTCGAGGGCATCCCGCTCGGCGAGGTGTCCACGTCGATGACCATCAACGGTCCCGCCATCATCCTGTTCGCGATGTACCTCGCGGTCGCGGAGAAGCAGGGTGTGCCGTGGTCCAAGGTCCGAGGCACCCTTCAGGCCGACATCCTGAAGGAGTACATCGCGCAGAAAGAGTGGATCTTCCCCCCGGAGCCCTCGATGCGGCTGATCGTCGACATGATGGAGTTCGCGGCCAAGGAAGTGCCGCAGTGGAACACGATCTCGATCTCGGGCTACCACATCCGCGAGGCGGGCTCGACCGCGGTCCAGGAGCTCGCGTTCACCCTGGCGGACGGCTTCGCCTACGTGGAGGCCGCCATGGAGCGGGGCATGGACGTCGACGAGTTCGCGCCGAGGCTCTCCTTCTTCTTCAACTCGCACCTCAGCTTCTTCGAGGAGATCGCGAAGTTCCGCGCCGCCCGCCGCATCTGGGCGCGCCATTTGCGCGACAAGTACGGCGCCAAGAACCCGCGTTCCTGGATGATGCGGTTCCACACGCAGACGGCCGGCTGCTCGCTCACCGCACAGCAGCCCGAGGTGAACATCATCCGCACGGCCTACGAGGCCCTGGCGGGTGTCCTCGGCGGTACCCAGTCCCTGCACACCAACTCGATGGACGAGGTGCTGTCGCTGCCGACCGAGAAGGCGGTCACGATCGCCTTGCGCACGCAGCAGGTGCTGGCGCACGAGATCGACGTCGTCGACACGGTCGACCCCCTGGCGGGCTCCTACTTCATCGAGGACCTCACCGACCGCATGGAGGCCGCCGCGGAGGACTACTTCCGCCGCATCGACGAGCTCGGCGGGGTGCTGCGCGGCATTGAGCTCGGCTTCTTCCAGCGCGAGATCGCCGATGCCGCCTACCGTTACCAGCAGGAGATCGATCGCAAGGAACGGCTGATCGTCGGCGTCAACGCCTTCGTCGAAGAGGAGGAGGAGCGCATCCCCATCCTGAAGATCGACCCGGCGCTCGAGCGCAACCAGCGCGAAGCGGTGCGGGCCGTGCGGCAGGAGCGGGACCAGGCGGCCGTCGAAGCCGCTCTCGAGGGTGTGCGCGAGGCGGCGGTGTCCGGCCGCAATCTCATGCCGCCGATTCTCGACGCGGTGCGTGCCTACGCGACGGAGGGGGAGATCGTCCGCGCGATGCGGGCGGTATTCGGGAGCTATCGGGAGGCAGCAGTGTTTTGACCGAGACAGAGCAGAGAGAGGGCACGAGGCCGATCCGCGTGCTGATCGGCAAGCCGGGACTCGATGGTCACGACCGCGGTGCGAAGGTCGTGGCGAGGGCCCTGCGCGACGCAGGCATGGAAGTCATCTACACAGGACTCCACCAGACCCCCGAGGAGATCGTCGAGGCGGCGCTTCAAGAGGACGTCGACGTCGTCGGCCTGTCCATCCTGTCCGGCGCCCATCTGACGCTGGTACCGGCGGTGATCGACCTCTTGCAGACGCAGAACATGGGCGACGTCGTCGTCGTGGTGGGCGGCATCATTCCCGAGGAGGACGCGGAGGAGCTGAAGAAGCTCGGCGTCAAGGCCGTCTTCGGCCCTGGTACGGAAACCGACGAGATCGTGCGCTTCACCCGTGCGAGCGTGGGCCGCGCATGAGCCTTGGCCAGGAGATCCTGCGTGGTGATAGGCGTGCCCTGGCACGCGCGCTGACCCTGGTCGAGAGTGACCCGCACGCGGCGGACGACATCATTGCGGAGGTGTACCCCCACACCGGTCACGGCATCGTCGTGGGCATCACCGGCGCACCTGGTGTCGGCAAGTCCACGCTCGTGGACCGGCTGGCGGGCCAGTTTCTCACGCGCGGGCGCAAGGTGGGCATCCTGGCGGTGGACCCGTCGTCTCCCTTCACCGGCGGGGCGCTGCTGGGCGATCGGGTGCGCATGGAGGGCCGCGGCAGTGACGTCTTCATGCGGTCCCTCGCCACCCGCGGCCATTTGGGTGGCCTTGCGCGCGCGACGCCGCGCGCGATCCAGCTGCTGCAGGCCTTCGGCAAGGACCTGATCCTGCTCGAGACGGTCGGGGCCGGGCAGAGCGAAGTCGATGTGATGGGCTTCGCGGACACGAC
>JAJZIE010000231.1 GCA_021810725.1 Bacillota bacterium
GCAGAGGGTGGAGGCCGGGTTTGGCGGCCTGGACCTTCTCGTGAACAACGCGGGCATCGGCATGCGCACCGTCAACCCGGGCTTCCTGACCGACCCCCGCCCCTTTTTCGAGGTGCCCGTCGCCGGCTTCGAGGACGTCGTGCGCACGAATCTCACCGGCTACTTTCTCGTGGCGCGGGCCTTCGCGCCCCTCTTCGTGCGCCAGGGCAGGGGCCGCATCGTCAACGTCACCATGAACCTGGAGACCATGCAGCGCCGCGGCTTCGTCCCCTACGGGCCCGCCAGGGCGGGCGCGGAGGCCCTGAGCCGCATCATGACGGAAGACCTGAGGTCGTACGGCATCGCCGTGAACCAGCTGCTGCCCGGCGGCGCCACCCTGACCGGCATGATCCCGGACGGCGTCGACGCGACGCGGCTGCTGCCTGCCGAGATCATGGGCCCACCAATCGTCTTTCTGGCCTCCGAGGAAGCCGAGGGGCTCACGGGGGCCCGCATCGTGGCCAAAGACTTCGACGCCTGGTACCGGGAGTACGTTCAGGGCCGATCCTAGATCGGCGTGAGCGGCTTAGGCCGCACACATCCGCGGGCCCCGGAATGAATCGCCGTCAAGGACGTGAACCCATGCGAAGGGCCTCCCTGTTTGCCCTGGCTTCCGCCTGCGTCCTGCTGCTCTCCGCCTGCGGCTCCACTCCGTCCAGCGCACCAGGAAAGGCGCATCAAGTAACGCGGCACACCCCCGCCCCCGTGTCCTACCGGTCGGTCCCGGATGGACCGCCGCACGCCGGGGCGCAAGGAACCGTCACCGTCACCCTGCCGGTCGAGAAAGTTCCGACACGCTTCGGCGTCGACTACGGCCGGACGGCCCCGAGCTCCGTCACCGTCTCCATCCCTGCCGCATGGCAGGGCGCGGTCGCAGCGTACTGGTCCGGCACGGTGTTCCTGGGTCCCGCCGGCTGGACAGGGCTCGGCATGTACGGCGCGGATGGCAGCGGCGGCGTCACGCTCTACCCGCCCGGCGCCAACCCGGCCAAGTCCCCCTATCACGGCCCGCTCGTCTCGATCACCACGGCGGGCGGCTGCATGGGCTGCGGTGACGCTTCGGCGGCCGCGTTCTTCGCCTACGTCCGGCAGAACTGGTCACAATTCAGGGTCATCGACGGCCCGGCGCCGAAGCCCGAGCAGGTTCTCTCGCAAGTCGCGCTCTCGCCGAATGTCGTCGCCTATCGCCTGCCCAACACGGGAGCACTCGAGGTCAACGGCGTCGCCTACTCCGGCCTCGTCGATCACCCGTCCGGCCTGCCGTTCGAGCAGATGAACGTCACGCTGCCCGCCAGGGACCATGGTCTTGCCACGACCTTGCTCAACTACTTCCTCGCGGACGATCTGCAGAGTCTACCTTAGGTTTCGGACCGCACCTCGGCAGGTCACCGCGTCGCATCCAGTCCCTAGGCACAGCAACGCCCCTCGGCCGTAGCCGGGGGGCGGCTTCGTTCGTTCTGCGCTTTCCCCCGCCTGGACGTCGCATCGGCCAGGCACATCTGTCCACGCGAGGACTTCTGAATGTACGAATTTCATATCATCTGGCCACAGGTGGCGGACGCTGCCACCCAGAATGCCGCAGCCAACCACGGCGCCGCTGTGGACGCATCGGCACCTCGGACGGTAGGCGACTAGGGGGATGGCGGGTGGACACGACAAGGCTTGTCGAGATCGATGGCGGATACCATGTCTGGACACGGCGCGTCGGCGAGGGGCCGATCAAGCTGCTCACCTTGCACGGCGGTCCAGGCGCCAGCCACGAATACTTCGAGTGCCTCGAGCAGTTCCTTCCGCAGCACGGCATCGAGTTCTACTACTATGACCAGCTCGGCTCTTACTTTTCGGACCAACCCGACGACCCCTCGCTCTGGACGGTCGAGCGCTTTCGCGAGGAGGTCGAGGCCGTCCGCCGAGCCTGGGGCCTCGAGGACTTCTACCTCTTCGGCCAGTCCTGGGGCGGTATGCTGGCGATCGAATACGCGCTCAAGTACCAGGAGCACCTCCGGGCGCTCGTGGTCTCCAACATGGCGGCCAGCATCCCGTCCTATGTGAGACACATCCACGAACTGCGCAGTCGTCTGCCGGGGGAGATCGTGGACCGCATGCTCGCCTTCGAGGCGGCGGGCGACATGGAGAACCCGGAGTATCAGGATCTTTTGCAAGAGCACCTTTACCGGCACTACATCTGCCGGCTCTGGCCATGGCCCGACGCCGTGGTGCGCACGTTCGCCCACATCAGCGCGCCGGTCTACAACACCATGCAGGGCCCGAACGAGTTCCTCGTCACCGGCACCTTCAGGGCGTGGGACCGCTGGGCGGACCTGGGGCGAATGCGCGTCCCCACCCTGCTTCTCGTCGGCCGCCACGACACCATGGATCCCGCAGACATCGTCGAGATGGGTCACCGCATCCCGCACTCCCGGGTGGGCATCTGCGAACATGGCAGCCACCTCTCCTGCTGGGACGATCAGGAGAGCTACTTCGGCCACCTCGTCGCCTTCCTCGAGGACATGGCGGCGGGTAGGCCGGTCTAGTAGCAGATTCCGCGCCATCGGGCGCGAGGAGGTGGTCTTCGAGCTCACTGTCCGGTCGCAGGTGGGTTGGGCGCTTGTGCGCTACAGCCCGGGCCCGTCTTCGTCACCGAACGCACCCACGGCAGTTGGTCGCTCCCAAGGAAAGCAGGTGCAGTGCTTGAGCCTTCCTCCGGAAAACCAGCTTTCGATCGAACGGTTCGGCTACAAGCAGGAGTTGAAGCGCAGTCTCAGCTTCTGGGACCTCGTCGCGTACGGCCTCGTCTTCATGGTCCCGATCGCCCCCATGGGCATCTTCGGCCAGGTCATCCAAACCGCCAACGGCATGGTGGTGCTCGCCTACCTGATCGGCCTCGTCGGCATGATTTTCACGGCCTACAGCTACTTCCGCATGTCGGAGGCCTTCCCGGTCGCCGGCTCCGCGTACGCCTACGTCCAGCGCGGCTGGCACCCGGACGTCGGGTTCGTGGCGGGCTGGATGATCCTCCTTGACTACATTCTCATCCCCGCCCTTCTCTACCTCGTCTCCGCCGCGTGGCTCACCGCCCTCGTGCCCTGGATGCCCACATGGGGTTGGGTCGTGATCTTCGTGGTGATCAACACCCTGATCAACATCGGCGGCATCGAGATGACCAACGCCGCCAACTGGGTCATCCTCGTGATCGAGGGCATCACGTTCGTGCTCTTCTGCGTCACGGCGATCGTTTATGTCAGCGGAGGCCACGGCGGCACCCACTTCACCGTCAGCCCGATCTTCAACGTCCACGGCTTCAGCCTCTCCATGGTCGGCGCGGCCACGTCGATCGCGGTGCTGAGCTTCCTCGGCTTCGACGGCATCAGCACGCTCTCCGAGGAGACGCGCGGCGGTCGTCAGACGGTCGGCAAGGCCACCGTCTGGTCGCTCGTGATCGTCTGCTTCCTCTTCATCGTCCTCACCTATCTGGCCGCCGTATCCTACCCGAACTACATGCACTTCCCCGACGTCAACAACGCCTTCTACTACGTCGCCCAGCGTATCGGCGGCGCCTGGCTGAGCATGCTCTGCCTTGTCGTCACCGTGATCGCCTGGGGCTTCGCGAACGCCCTCGCCGCGCAGGCCGCCGTCTCGCGCATGCTGTTCAGCATGGGCCGCGACCGGATGCTGCCGCAGGTGCTCTCGTGGGTCCACCCGACGCGCAAGACGCCGGTCGTGGCCACCGTCCTGGTCGGCGTGCTCTCGATCATCGTCACTTCGTTCCTCAGCATCGAGAACCTGAGCCGCCTCGTGAACTTTGGTGCCCTGACGGCCTTCATGCTGCTCAACCTGACCGTCATCCTCTACCATTATTTCCGCAAGCACTCGCAGCGCTTCCTGGCGCACTTCGTGATGCCGGCCGTAGGCTTTGTCGTCCTGCTCTACGTCTGGGTCAACTTCGACCACCTGACCTTCTACATGGGGTTGTCCTGGTTCGTGCTCGGCATGATCATCCTTGGCATCACGACGAAGGGCTTCCGCCAGTTGCCGAAGGAACTCGAAGGCGTCTAGCCAATACGTGCCTCGCGGAAAGGAGGCAGATGGAGCATGGCTCTCCATCACCTTGGCACCGAGCATCTCGTCTACGCCATGTCGCGCGAGAACGCCCCTGTTCTCACGGTCCGCAGCGGGGACACGGTCGAGATCGAGAC
>JAJZIE010000232.1 GCA_021810725.1 Bacillota bacterium
GGCGGACGGCGTGCGCGGTATGAGCGAGCTCGTGGCGTATGGCGCGGGCGAGGCGTATCAGGCGAGGCTCCGAACGTCCCAGAGGCGTCTTCTCGCGGCCCAGCTCCGTCTGAGACGCGCCGCGGCCCTGGCTGGCGCCCTGATCGGACTGCTTGGCAATCTTGCCATGCTTGCCGCGCTCGTCCTGACGATTCCCCTGGTGCGGGCGGGGCGCCTGCCCGGCTGGGACCTCGCGGTCGTGGCCCTCGTCGCGCTCGCCGCGTTCGAGGCTGCGGTGCCTCTGCCGCAGTCGTTTCAGGCCCTGGGGCAGTGTCTCGCGGCGGGCCGGCGCATCTTCGACCTGGCCAATCCGCCCGACCAGGCGGACGAGCGACAGACCGGCGCCTTGGCGCAGAACTCGCTGATCGAGGTGAAGGGGCTCACGGTGCGGTACCCGGGCACCAAGGCCGCGGCGCTCGAGGACGTGGACCTAACGCTGGCGCCCGGGCGGCATGTCGCGGTGGTGGGGGCGAACGGCGCCGGCAAGACGACCCTGATCGGCGCCTTGACAGGGTTCGTGCCCCTGAGCGGTTGCTCCGTGCGCCTGGGGGGCGTGCCGATCACCGAGATCTCGAGGCAAGACCTCTGGGCGCAGTCGGCGGTGATCAGCCAGGACACGTGGCTTTTCAACGTGAGTCTCAAAGAGAACGTTCGTCTTGGACGCCCGGATGCGACCGACGAGGACGTGCGGGCAGCGCTCGAGGCCGTGCGGCTCGGTCCCTTGCTCGCCTCCCTCCCGGACGGCATGGACACGGTCGTGGGCGAGCAGGGCATGCGTCTCTCCGGTGGCGAGCGCCAACGGGTGGCGATCGCCAGGGCGATGCTGAAGGATGCTCCCGTGCTGCTGCTCGACGAGCCCACCGAGGGACTCGATGCGGTGACGGAGGAAGGCGTTCTGCAGGAACTGCTTGAACTCGCCAAGGGCCGCACGTTATTGCTGGTGACGCACCGTCTGGTGGGGCTCGAGACCATGGACGAGATTCTGGTCATGTCGCGTGGTCGCGTGGTGGAGCGGGGCACGCACGGGGAGCTCCTGACGGCGCAAGGCCTCTACGCGCATTTCTTCCGGTTGCAGTCCGACCTTCTGCAGGAAGCCTGACCCGAGGGCGGTCGCGCTCCCGGGGCGTGGCGGGTCAGGCGTGCAGATGCAGGCCGCCGCCAATGCGTGGGCGTTCCGCGTCTTCCCTGGGGGCGCGCGCCTTCGCCTTCGCCGGCTCGGCCCGAGGCAGGAGCCGGTAGCGGGCCACCAGCGTCGCAAGGATGGAGCCGGCCAGGGGCCCGATCACGTAGATCCAGAAGCTGTGAAGTCGCCGCTGACGCGCGGGGCCGAAGCTGCGGGCGGGGTTGATCGAGCCGCCGCTCAAGGGGGCTCCCCAGGATGCCCCCACTGCGAGGGCGGCCGCAACGGTGACGCCGGTCGTCAGCGGCTGGAACCGGTCGTTGAAGGTCATGGCGACGGCAAGCTGCAGGCCGAACGTGAGCAGGGCCTCGATCTCCGCGCCGCGTAAGCCGCCCCAGCCGGGATGGGCGATCGTCGCGCCGAGGTGGTCGACGTTGCCCAGGACGGCGAGCAGCACGAGACTGGCCGCGACGGCACCCGCGAGTTGCGCCGCGATGTACGGGGCGACGTCGCGCCCGCGCATCCTGCCGAGCAGATAGATGCCGATCGTCACGGCGGGATTGATGTTGCAACCGGAAACCGGACCGATCGTGTAGACGAGGCTCATGACGACCAGGAAGACCACGATGGGCACGTTGGCCGTGCTGTGGTGCAGGATGCTGTCGACCATGAGGGATCCCGTAACGGTGAGTACGAGCGTGAACGTGCCGACGAACTCCGCAAGGTATCTGCGCACGGGATGAACCTTCCTCCCCGAAGGTGATCTCCGGGCGTTCGACGCCGCGAGGCCCCGCTGCGCGAAGGTCCCGGGCGGTAGCTCGGAGTGGTCCCGCTTTCAAGGTAGTGCCGGTGGTGGCATACGTCTAATATCTGCTTGCGCCGGGAGCTATCGGGTATGGCTATGGTTGAGGGGCGAGGCTGAGACGGGGCGAAACGGCGAAGTGGCACCCGGGTCCGCGCAGAACGCGACCAAGGCTAGGTTCCGCGGCGGCGCATCGCCCGGTCGCCAAAGGGGTGGCGTGGCAGGTCGCGGGCCAAAGCCTATACAGAACATAGTCATTTGTTATCTATAGCGTTACACAATAGCAAGCCCCAGAGCCTTTCTCAAATGCTATAGTTCACCGCTCTGGCGCAGGAACCGGCAGGGGTATCGCGTATTCAAGCGGCTAGTTTCGGGACCGTTCGGATCCAGGGTGCGGACTGTCCGGCTCCGCCCTGCAGATCTGGCGGTTCACGGCAGGGGGTGACTCGGGAGTCCGGTCCGTGCACCTTTCCCGCAGATCTCCGGCCCGCTGTGCCGGTACTCTGGCTACTGTTAGGGGGAGCGGATCGAGTGTTTGCGCATTCGAGTTTTCTGCCCATTGCCGTCGGCTTCTTCGGCCTCGGTACGGGCTATTTCATCTGGGGAGGCCAGGCCCTGTTCGGCTACCCCGAGGCCAGCCCGGAAGTCAACAGGACGATGGGAATGTGGGGTTTCTGGATGCCGGGCTTCATGCAGTTTCTGACCGGCGTCTACCTGATGGTGGGCCTCACGTGGTTCAACGTATTCGGTTACGCGCCACCGCTTTACATGGCGGCACTGGCCTTCACCTCCTACGGTATCCACTGGTTCGCGATGGCGCACCGCCGCTTCATCGGCGTGAGCGACCAGCCGGACGCCTGGATGGGCATCACGTTCTTCTTCATCTCATCCCTGGGTGCGATCGTGTTCCAGGGCGCCGGCGACATTCCGGTGATGATCCTCTTCATCGGCCTCGCGCTCTTGTACCTCGCGGAGATCCCGACGCGCTTCGGCAAGTTCGCGGCGGGGCACAAGGTGGTCGGCTTGATCCAGTTTCTCCTCGGCATCTGGCTGATGTACCTCACCTACGGAGTCACGCTCAATACGACGCTCGGCTACCACTGGTGGGTGTAGCCTCCGATCACGGCGGCGCCGCGCACAGCCCTGTGCGCGGCGCCTTGCCATCTGCGCTATGCTGAAGCGGGGGAGTGGTGCGGCATGTCCGAGCCTGTGGCGATGATGGGTCCCGCGACCACGCGCCGACCGGTGCTGCGGATCGAGGGCGGCCAGGCGGACTGGATCATCGACGAGGTGGTCACCGAGCTGCCGCTGACGTTGATCGTCAACGATGTGGAGGTGGCGACGCTCGTCACGACGCCGAGCGACCTCGAAGACCTCGTCTACGGCTTTCTCGTGTCGGAGCAGGTCGTTCCCGGCGCCGAGGCGATCCGCGCGGTGGCGTTCGACGCGGAAGGCCAGGCGGCCCGCATCACGGCGGACGCGGCGGTGGAGGACGCGGGGGCGCGGATGTTCCAGCGCCGCTATGTGACCTCCTGCTGCGGCAAGGGCAGGGCCAGCATCTATTTCGAGAGCGACGCCTCGGCGATGACGCCTGTTGCGACCGGCCAGAAGGTGTCGGCGAGGACGGCGCTTGAGCTCCTGCAGCGCCTGCAGCAGCGGTCGGACATCTTCAGGCGCACAGGCGGGGTGCACAACGTCGCGCTCGCCACCGGGACCGGCGAGGTGCTGGCGGTGCGTGCCGACATCGGCAGGCACAACGCGCTCGACAAGCTTTACGGACATTGCTTGAGACAGCGCATCGCCACCTCGGACCTGATGGCGGTGCTCTCCGGCAGGATCTCGTCGGAGATCCTGCTCAAAGCGGCCAAGCTCGGCCTGCCGCTCGTGCTGTCGAAGTCCGCACCGACCGAACTCGCCCTGGCCCTGGCGGACGACATCGGCATCACCGTGATCGGCTGCGCGCGCCAGGACCGCCTCAATGTCTATACGCACCCTGAACGGGTCCTCGTGTGAGTGGGGGGCAGGGCATGCTGCATGGCGTCGTGCTCTGCGGCGGAGCGAGCCGCCGGATGGGAACGCCGAAGGCGCTCCTGCCGTGGCGGGACGGGAACCTGCTCGGCCATGCCGTGCGCCGGCTGGCAGGCGCGGGGCTCGCGCCGCTCTGCGCCGGGCCG
>JAJZIE010000233.1 GCA_021810725.1 Bacillota bacterium
ATCTCGTCCTCCATCTGGATGAAGACGCCGCCGGTCTTCGGCATCTGCCTGGCCATCATTTCCATGATCTCGGTGGCTGGCGTGATGGGATAGCCGGAATAGAAGTTGCAGCCTGCGTGCACGGCGGCCAGGGCCACCGCCTCATTGCCCTGTACGAGCCTCATGCCGTTCCCCCCATGGCCAGCGCCGGGGACGCGACGCGCTCCAGCGTGAAGACGAAGTCGGGACAGCGTACGGCGCAGATGCCGCAGAAGATGCAGCGGGAGATGTCGCCCACCACGATGCGCTCGCCGTCGTCCAGCGAGAGAATCTGGGACGGGCAGTTCTCGACGCAGAGGTTGCAGCCTTTGCACCAGTCGCGTTGCACGGACAGCTGACGATCCCCCTGCTGGTAATGCAGTGTGGGTTCCTTCATCGCGCCAGCCCCTTCAGATAACGGTCGATGCCCATGGCCGCGACCTTGCCGTGATGCACGGCCTCGACCGCGGTGCCTCCGCCGTTGACGGCGTCGCCGCCGGCGAAGAACTTGGGATTGCCAGTCTGACCAGTCACGCCGTCGACCTCGAGCGGGCCGCGCTCGTGCTGGAGACCGGGGATCTGGGCCAGGAAGCCGGTGCGGTAACGCTGACCGACCGCCTTGATGACGGTGTCCACAGGCAGGTCGAAGGCGGAGCCCGGTACCCGTTGCGGCCGACGCCGACCGCTTTCGTCGGGCTCCCCCAGCTCCATGCGTTCGCAGCGCACGACCGAGACGTGGCCGTCGCCCAGGAAGGCGACCGGCAGGCTCAGCCAGACGAAGCGCACGCCATCCTCCTTGGCCTCGAGCACCTCGTGGCGCCACGCGGGCATTTCGCTCTCGGTGCGGCGGTAGAGGACGACGACGTCCTCGGCGCCGAGTCTGAGAGCCTCGCGGGCGCAGTCCATGGCGGTGTTGCCGCCGCCGATCACGGCCACGCGGCGTCCCACCTTGGGCGCGAGACCGTCCTTGACCGCCTCGATGAACGGCAGGGACTCGTAGACGCCTTCGAGCTCGTCGCCGTCGTAGCGGACGTCGGCGTCCTCGCCCAGGCCGACGCCAAGGAAGATGGCGTCGAACTCGGACTCGAGGCGCCTGAGGTCTTCCCTGCCGCGAATCGGCGCGTTCAGGTGGAACTGGACGCCCATGGCCTCGAGGCGCTGCGCCTCATCCGGCAGCGGCTCGCGCACCTGCCGGTACGGGGCGATGGCGTAGCGGATCAGTCCGCCGACCTCGTCGCGGGCGTCGAAGATCTCCACCTCGTAGCCGAGCGGTGCGAGGGTGGCCGCGCACGCCATGCCCGCGGGCCCGGCTCCGATCACGGCGACGCGGTGCCCGTTCAGGGCGGCGCGCTGCGGTGTCGCGGTGCCGGCGGCGAGGGCCACGTCGGTGGCGAAGCGCTGCAGCCGGCCGATCGTGACCGGTCGCCGGCCTGCCGTCTCCAGCACGCAGGCGCCTTCGCAGAGCACCTCGGTGGGGCAGACGCGGGCGCAACTGCCGCCGAGCGGGTTGGCCGAGAAGATGATGTCCGCGGCCTTTTCCGGCTTGCCGTCCACGATCTGCGCGATGAATCCCGGGACGTCGACGTCGGCTGGGCAGGCGACCGTGCAGGGCGCCGGCGCGGTGATGCTGCCGCACTCGAGGCAGCGTTCCGCCTCCACGACAGCGACGTCGGCCGCGAACGCGGGGTGAAGCTCCTGGAACACGCCTCCGAACGGCAGGGACGACGGCTTGTCGTCCCCGCCGCGGGTAGCGGACACCCGGTCAGGCTGGTGCGTTTCACCGGCCATCTCGTGTCACTCCCCCTTCTGGGTCTTGCGGCCCTGCTACGCGACCTCTTCCTTGATGGCCGAGACGAGGCTTTGGAGCGCACCCTTGGCGTCGCCGAAGAACATCTTCGTGTTCTGCTTGAAGAAGAGCGGGTTGTCGATGCCCGCGAAGCCCGCGGCCATCGAGCGCTTGTTGACGATGACGGTCTTGGCCTGGTCGACGTTGAGGATCGGCATGCCGTAGATCGGGCTGCCCGGGTTCTCGCGCGCGTCCGGGTTCACGACGTCGTTGGCGCCGATGACGAGCACGACGTCGGTGCGCTGGAACTCCGGGTTGATGTCGTCCATGTCGTAGAGGCGGTCGTACGGGACGTTGGCCTCCGCGAGCAGAACGTTCATGTGGCCCGGCATGCGGCCGGCGACCGGGTGGATGGCGAAGCGGACGTCGACGCCGCGGGAGGAGAGGAGGTCCATCAGGTCCTTGCACTCCTGCTGCGCGCGCGCCACCGCGAGGCCGTAGCCGGGGACGATCACGACGCGCTGGGCGTAGGCGCAGAGCATGGCGACCTCTTCCGCGTTGGTGGGGTGGATCTCGCCGCGCTCGGAGGTACCGGTGGCGGTGACCTTGGAGCCGAAGGCCGAGAACAGCACGTTGAAGATCGAGCGGTTCATGGCGCGGCTCATGATCAGCGTCAGGATGGTACCGGACGACCCGACGAGGGCACCGGCGACGATCAGCACGTCGTTCTGGAGTACGAAACCGGCGGCGGCGGCCGCGATGCCGGTAAAGGCGTTCAAGAGGGCGATGATCACCGGCATGTCGGCGCCGCCGACCGGCACCACGAACATCACGCCGAGGATGACGCTGCCGGCGATGAGGATCCAGTCGAGCAGGATGCTGGGCTGGAAGGGGATGTAGATCGCGAGCAGCACCAGGACGATGAGGATGACGGCGTTCACCGCGTTCTGCCCCTTGAAGGACATCGCCCGGCTCGGCATCCACTCCTGCAGCTTGAGGAAGGCGATGATGCTGCCGGAGAAGCTGATCGATCCGACCAGCATGTCGAAGAGGCCAGGCACCGCCTGCGAGAGGCCGGGGTAGCTGCCGTGGCCGAGCGCCTGCAGGGCCTCGGAGAGGGCGATCATCGCCGCCGCGCCGCCGCCCATGCCGTTGAAGGCGGCGACCATCTGCGGCATGGCCGTCATCTTGACCGCGCGTGACGAGTAGGTACCGATCACGGCGCCGACGACGAAGACGATGACCAGCAGGAGGATATTGCCGACGCTGGCGCCGATCACGGTGAACACGACCGCGATCAGCATGCCGACGGCGGCCAGGAGGTTGCCGGAGCGAGCCGTGGCGGGAGTGCGCAGACGCATGACACCGACGATGAACAGTATGGCGGCGATCATGTATGCCGCATCGCGAATGTTACTCACTTGGCGGCCTGCCCTTTCTCGTTCGGACTCTTGCGGAACATCTCGAGCATGCGGTCGGTGACGACGAAGCCGCCGACGACATTGAGGGTGGCGAGGAAGAGCGCCAGCGCGGCGACGATGATCTGCGACGGCCCGGCGGCGGTGAAGACGACGATCAGGGCGCCGACGACCAGGACTCCGTGGATCGCGTTCGTGGCGGACATCAGCGGCGTGTGGAGCACCGGGGGCACCTTCGTGATCAGTGACCAGCCGGTGAAGACCGCGAGCACGAAGAAGAAGAGCTCTTGCAGCAGGCTCACATGCACGGCGGTAAGCACCTCTCTTGCGGCGGGATTTGGACCGGGCGCCCCTTTTTGGGGGGCGCCAAGCGTTCTACTTCGCGACCGAGAGCTTGTCGCGCGTCGGCGCGTGGGTCACTTCGCCCTTCGCCGTGAGGCGCGTAGCCGTCAGGATCTCGTCGTCCGGCACCGGCGGTAGATCCGCGGCGCTCGCCGCGTCCTTCGCCCAAGTGTCGAACAGGTGGTTCAGGAACGTGACGACGTTGCGGGCGTAGAGCTGGCTCGCCGGCGACGGCATCGTCGAGGCCAGGTTGAGGGTGCCGTCGATGATCACGCCGCCCTCGGTCACCTTGACTTCGCCAGGGACCGTCAGGGCGCAGTTGCCGCCGGTCTCGGCCGCCAGGTCCACGATGACCGCACCGGTGTGCATGGAGCGGACCATGGCCTCGTCGATCAGTTCCGGAGCCTTGCGACCCGGCACCATGGCCGTCGCGATGACGACGTCGGACTTCTGCACGGGCTCGGCGAGCAGCTCGCGCTCCCGCTTTTCCTCGTCCTCCGCCATGGCGCGCGCGTACCCGCCAGTGGCTTCGGCGTTCTCGACGGGCAGACTGAGGAAGCTGGCG
>JAJZIE010000234.1 GCA_021810725.1 Bacillota bacterium
GGAACTCGATGCCCTGGGGCGGCACGATCTCCACCGGGTGGGAGTAGCCGACGGTGAGCACGAGCTTGTCGCCCTGGCGAGCCGCGCGGTAGCCGACGCCGACAAGCTCGAGACGCTTCTCGAAGCCCTTCGTGACGCCTTCCACCATGTTGGCGACCAGCGTGCGGGTCAGGCCGTGCAGAGCGCGATGCCGGGGAGCGTCGGAGGGTCGGGTGACGACGAGCGTCTGGCCTTCGAAGCGAACGGTGATCTCGTCGCTCAGCACGCGCGAGAGCTCGCCCTTCGGTCCCTTGACGCGCACGGCGTTCCCGTCGATCTCCACCGTCACGCCGGGCGGGACGGGGATGGGCACCTTGCCAATGCGGGACACGTCATCACCTCCCTACCAGATGTAGCAGAGCACTTCGCCGCCGAGGCCGAGGCGCCGGGCCTCCGCGTCGGTGACAATGCCCTTGGACGTCGACACGACCGCGATGCCTAGGCCGCCGAGAACGCGCGGCAACTGGTCCTTGCGGGCGTAGACCCTGAGGCCGGGCCGCGAGATGCGGCGCAGACCCATGAGGACGCGCTTGCGGTCCGCTCCGTACTTGAGGTGCACCCGCAGAATGCCCTGCGGCCCCTCGTCGATGCGCTCGTAGCCCTGAATGAAGCCTTCCTCGCGCAGGATGCGGGCGACCGCTTCCTTGACGCGGGAGGCAGGGATGTCGACCTGCTCGTGCCGGGCGTGCGAAGCATTGCGCACGCGCGTCAGCATGTCGGCGATTGGATCGGTCATGACCATGCTCCGGTCCTCCTTACCAGCTGGCCTTGCGCACGCCCGGGATCTCCCCGCGCAGCGCGTGTTGGCGGAAGCAGTGACGGCAGAGGCCGAAGTGGCGCAGGTAGGCCCTGGGCCGTCCGCATTCGCGGCAGCGGTGGTAGCCGCGCACCTTGAACTTCTGCGGGCCCTGGGACTTTTCGATCAGCGACTTCTTGGCCAATCCTCTTCCCTCCTAGTCGCGGAAAGGCATCCCGAGAAGGCGCAGGAGCTCCTTGGCTTCCTCGTCCGACCGGGCGCTCGTTACGATCACGATGTCCATACCCCGGATCTTCTCTACCTTGTCGTAGTCGATTTCCGGGAAGATAAGCTGTTCCTTGAGGCCCAGGGCGAAGTTGCCCCGGCCGTCGAAGCCTTTGCCCGAGATGCCGCGGAAGTCGCGGACGCGCGGCAGCGCGACGTTCACCAGGCGGTCGAGGAAGTCGTACATGCGCTGTCCGCGCAAGGTCACCTTGGCGCCGATCGACATCCCCTCGCGGATCTTGAACGTGGAGATGGAACGCTTCGCCTTGGTGACGACGGGCTTCTGGCCCGCGATCAGGCCCATCTCGGCCACCGCGGACTCCAGGAGCTTGGGGTTCTGGACGGCGTCGCCGACGCCCATGTTGATCACGATCTTTTCGAGCTTGGGCACCTGCATAGGATTGCGGTATTCGAAGCGCTTGGTGAGCGCCGGAACAGCCTCCCCGAGGTACCGCTCCTTCATCGTCGGCATGGTCTCCTCCTAGCGTGCGAACGGCTCGCCGCAACTGCGGCAGACGCGCTCGCGGACGTCGCCGTCCACCTTAGTACCGACGCGGGTCGGCTTGCCGCAGTGGCTGCAGTAGAGCATCACGTTGGAGAGATGGATCGGACCCTCCTTCGTCACGATGCCGGCCTGCATCACCTTTTGCGTGGCCTTCTGGTGGCGCTTCTGCTTGTTGACGCCCTCGACGATCACGCGGTCGGACCGCGGCAGCACCTGCAGCACCTTGCCGCGGCGGCCCTTGTCCTTGCCCGCGACGACCTCCACCTGGTCGCCCTTGCGAATGCGCTCGGCCATTTACAGCACCTCCGGAGCGAGCGAGATGATCTTCATGAACTCGCGCTCGCGGAGCTCGCGCGCCACCGGTCCGAAGATGCGCGTGCCGCGGGGTTCGCGCTCGTCGCGCAAAATCACGGCCGCGTTGTCGTCGAATCGGATGTGCGAACCGTCGGGACGCTGGAGCCCGTCGCGGGTGCGCACGACGACCGCCTTCACGACGTCGCCCTTCTTGACGACGCCACCTGGAGCCGCCTGCTTCACCGCGCAGACGATCACGTCACCGATGTTGGCGTAGCGCCGGAGCGATCCGCCGAGCACCTTGATGCACTGCAGCTCCTTGGCCCCCGTGTTGTCCGCCACCGAAAGACGGGTCTGTACCTGGATCACCTGCAGACCCTCCTAAACGCGCGCCCGCTCGAGGATCTCGACCACGCGCCAGCGCTTCTCGCGCGACAGCGGCCGCGTCTCCATGACACGGACGGTGTCGCCCACCCTGGCCTGGTTCTCCTCGTCGTGGGCCTTCAGCTTCTTGGTTCGCCGGATACGTCGCCCGTATACCGGATGGGCCGTGATCTCCTCGATGGCCACGACAACCGTCTTGTCCATCTTGTCGGACACCACCCGACCGGTCCGGGTCTTGCGGTCCTTGCGCTCCTCCAACACTTCGTCCCTCCTAGGCGTCCAGCCCGAGTTCGCGCAGGCGCTGCACGGTCTTCAACTGCGCGATCGACCGCCGCACCTCGCGGATGCGCATGGGGTTCTCGAGCTGGCCCGTGGCGGCCTGGAAGCGCAGGTTGAAGAGCTCGCCCTTCAGGTCCTTGACCTTCTTGTCGATCTCGTCGCTCGTGAGCCGGCTGAGTTCATTCGGCTTCATCCGCCACACCCTCCCCAGCCTGCTGCCGCACCTCGAACTTGGTGCGGATCGGGAGCTTGTGCCCCGCAAGGCGCATGGCCTCGCGCGCCACCTCCACGGGCACGCCGCTGAGCTCGAACAGCACGCGGCCCGGCTTCACCACCGCGACCCAGTACTCCGGCGAACCCTTGCCGGAACCCATGCGGGTCTCGGCCGGCTTCTTGGTGTACGGGTGATCCGGGAAGATCTTGATCCAGACCTTGCCGCCGCGGCGGATGTAACGGGTCAGAGCGACACGCGCGGCCTCGATCTGCCGGTCCGTGATCCATGCCGACTCCAAGGCCACGAGGCCGTACTCGCCCTCGATGATGCGGTTGCCCCGCGTCGCGTACCCGGCCCGGCGGCCGCGGTGCAGCTTGCGGAACTTGGTGCGCTTGGGCTGCAGCATCTCACTGCCCTCCCTGCGCGGTGCGCGATCCGAAGATCTCGCCCTTGTAGATCCAGACCTTGATGCCGATCTGGCCGTAGGTGGTGTGCGCCTCGGCGAAGCCGTAGTCGATGTCGGCGCGCAGCGTGTGCAAAGGTACGCTGCCCTCCCAGTACCACTCGCGGCGGTGCATCTCGGCGCCACCCAGACGGCCCGAGGTCATCACCTTGATGCCCTTGGCGTTCTGGCGCATGGCGCGCTGCACAGCCTGCTTCATGGCCCGCTTGAAGGCGACGCGCTTCTCGAGCTGCGACGCGATCGACTCCGCAACCAGCTGCGCGTCGGTGTCCGGGTTCTTGATCTCGATGATGTTGATGTGCACCTGCTTGCCCGTCCTGTGCTCGAGCATGCGCCTCAGGCCGTCGACGCCCGCGCCGCCCTTGCCGATCACGATGCCGGGCTTGGCGGTGTGGATGAAGACCTTGAGCCGGTTCGCGGCACGCTCGATCTCGATGCGGGCGATGCCCGCCTGGTAGTTCGCCTGCTTGATGAGGCGACGCAGCCAGAGGTCCTCGGCGAGTTGATCGGGGAAGTTCTTCGAGCTGGCGTACCAGCGCGAGTCCCAGTCCTTGATCACGCCGATGCGCATGCCCTTCGGGTGTACCTTCTGACCCACCGTTACACCCCTCTCTCGCGTACGACCACGGTGATGTGGGACGTGCGCTTCAGGATCGGATACGTCTGCCCGCGGTAACGCGGGTGGGCCCGCTTGAATGTCGGTCCCTGGTCGACATAGGCCTCCGCGACGTACAGGTCCTCGCGCCGCATCTCGTGGTTCTCCGTGGCGTTGGCGGCCGCGGACTTGACGAGCTTCTCGATCAGGGGCGCCGCGCGCTTCGGCGTGTACTGCAGGATGGCGATCGCCTCGTCCAGGTCCTTGCCGCGGATGGCGTCGACGACGATGCGGCACTTGCGCGGCGCGATGCGCACA
>JAJZIE010000235.1 GCA_021810725.1 Bacillota bacterium
CTGCTCGATGAGCTGCGGCATGTAGCGGAAGAAGAATGTGAGCAGAAGCGTGCGAATGTGGCTGCCATCGACATCGGCATCGGTGTTGTGGCAGCAGACGCCGCCCATACCCGCAATGAAGTTCTCTTGACCCGCAACGGAGAAGTCGTAGACGTCGCGCCCACCCGTGAGCGGTACGATCTCACGAATCGGCAGCGCAAGAAGGTCTTCCCCAACCGGCCGGCCAATGCGGGGAGCGCCCTGCCCGCTGCGTCGCAGACGCCTTTCGACACTATCCGCATTGCGGTGGTCGCACCACACTCGGCGCAACGTCCTTAGTCCTTGTCCGTTGGTGACAGCTACGGTCCAAACATCATGGCGAGTGACGACGGGCTCACCGCGTACAGGCTTAGAAACGTTGCCCGGCGAGATGTGATGGATGCCCGCTTGCACGCCGAGGCTGAGCAGCAGATAGCTGAGCTGCGACGAGAGCTCACGCGAGACAGTGGTAAAGGAGATCCGCCCTTGCCCGATGGTCCCGTCTCCCAGGAAGTAGGCGCGGAGAAAGGCCAGTTGCAATTCTGGCGCCACGTTGAAAACGAGGTCGGGGATGCGCTTTCTGTGCGCGCCAGACTCCATGTCGCCGAAGAGATCCTCGAAGAGGTAATAGAGGACGCGATTCCGCACGGAATACTTGACGCAGTTCCTGTGTGGGTACCGCCTGCCCTGGACGCCGAACGTGTGCTTGAATGCCGCGTCCACCTCCTCCAGCATTGCGGCGTCGTTCGGTCCAAACGTCAAGGATATGCTGTCTCTGCGCGAGATGGTGCCCTCAGCCATAAGCCATCCCAGGATGGTCATGAGGTGCTCGTCGACCTGGATGTAGCGCCGCACGGCCTGGTTCGCGTGCTTTTCCGCGCCGATCCAGGCGTCCCCCACGTGCTGACGGACATCTTCCCGCGTCAGGTCGCGTAGCCGCAGCCAAGGCTTGACCGCATTGCGTCCCGATCCGCGGTACTGCGTAGCCCAGACGCGTTCCATCGTCGACTCCCCGACTGCAACTTCCTGGACCATGCTGTCTTCGGAGAGGCCGAGGAGCGCCACGTACTGGCGGAACTGCGCCAGCGTGGGACGTGATTTGCCTTTCTCCCATGCGTAGAAGGTGACCGGCTGGCGGATGCCTAGGGCGTCGCAGACGTCCTTCTGGCTGAGGCCGCGCTCTCTGCGTGCATGCGCGAGGCGGCTGCCGACGGCCGAGGAAATCTGCACTCGCGGTGCCGTCCTGGCTGGGGCGGCTGCGGCCAAGGCACGCTCGCGCAGGATTTCTTCCGCAAACGAACCCCGGATCCAGAGATCGTCTTGCATCTCCTGAGCGATCGGGTGCAGGCCAGCCAGGATGTCCAGGGAGTTCACCTTGCGATGGAGTGTTTGCAAGGGAAACGAGCGTGGCACCAGCAACTGGTCACCTACACGCAGAGCATCGCCCCGCCTGAGGGCCGGGTTCCCTTGCTCGTCCAGCACGAAGACGCTGTGGCTCGCAGTGACCCGAACGCGCCGTCCATAAGCGCCGGTGACCTCGAAGATCGGCTCATCCAATGGATGGCGGATGACGTTCGCGATCGGCATGAACGTCACGGCCTTCGTCCCAAGGTCAAAGCAGAGGACTTCGTAGTCGAGGTAGCTCCGCTCGCCGCTTAGGCACTGGTCGATGAAAGGCCCCACTCTCGTCGAGCGTACAATCCCGCTCCGCTCGCGGACAAAGGTGACCTCCTCGCCGTCGACGCTCATGATGACGACCCGATGGTACCTCGCCTTTGCCACGTCGACTTCCTCGCCGACGCCGATGCCGAGCGCCGTGATCAGCGAGCGGATCTCCTCGTTCGAGAGCGCCTTGTCGAGGCGCGCCTTCTCGACGTTCAGGATCTTGCCGCGGATCGGCAGGATCGCCTGGAAGCGACGGTCGCGGCCCTGCTTCGCCGAGCCACCGGCCGAGTCGCCCTCGACGATGAAGAGCTCGGACTCCGCCGGGTCCTTCGACGTGCAGTCGGTCAGTTTGCCTGGTAGCGAGCTGATTTCGAGCGCGCTCTTGCGCCGAGTCAGCTCGCGCGCCTTGCGAGCGGCGTCGCGGGCACGCTGCGCCTGCAGACACTTTTCGAGGATGCGCCGCGCGACCGACGGGTTCTCCTCGAGGAAGCTGCCGAGCGCGTCGCCGACCACCTGGTCGACGATGCCGCGCACCTCGGAGTTTCCGAGCTTCGTCTTGGTCTGGCCCTCGAACTGCGGCTCCTCGAGCTTGACGGACACGACGGCGGCGATGCCCTCGCGCACGTCCTCGCCGCTCAGGTTATCCTCGCTCTCCTTGAGAATGCCGTTGCGCCGGCCGTAGTCGTTCAAAAGGCGCGTCAAGGCGCTCTTGAAGCCCGTCTCGTGCGATCCGCCCTCATGCGTGCGCACGGAGTTGGCGAACGAGAGCACCGTGTCCTTGTAGCTGTCGTTGTACTGCAGCGCGGCCTCCACGATGACCCGATCCTTCTCCGCGGAGCAGTAGAAGGGCTTGGGGTGGAGTACCTCGCGATTGCGGTTGAGGTAGCGGACGAACGAGCCGATGCCGCCCTCGAAGTGGAAGTGCCGCTCCTCCCCGGTGCGCTCGTCCACGAGATTGATCATGAGACCGCCGTTCAGGAAGGCCGTCTCGCGCAACCGGTTCGCCACCGTCTCCTGGTCGAGGCGCACGTCCTCGAAGATCTGCGCGTCGGGCAGGAAGCGGACGACCGAGCCGTGCTCCTTCGTCTTGCCGATCTGCTCGAGCTCGCTCATGACGTGGCCGCGGGAGAAGCGCTGGCGGTAGACGACGCCGTCCTTGCGGACCGTCACCTCGAGCCATTCGCTTAGGGCGTTGACGACGGACGCGCCGACGCCGTGCAGACCGCCGGACACCTTGTAGGACCCCTCGCCGAACTTGCCCCCGGCGTGCAACACCGTGAGCGCCACCTCGACACCCGGCCGCTGCAGCTTCGGGTGGAGGTCGATCGGGAAGCCGCGACCGTTGTCGGTTACGGAGCAGGAGCCGTCGCGGTGCAGCACGACGTCGATGCGCGTGCAGTAGCCCGCGAGCGCTTCGTCCACCGCGTTGTCGACGATCTCCCAGACGAGATGGTGCAAACCCTGCACCGAGGTGGACCCGATATACATGCCTGGCCGGCGGCGCACCGCCTCGAGGCCTTCAAGGACCTGGATCTGGCTTGCGTCGTAGACTTCGGACAAGACTAAAACACCTCTCTGGCTGCTGCCCGACGGGCCAAGGTGACGGACGAGATCGGCGACGGATAGATCGCGCGCTCCGTCACGACGAGGGACTTCGTATCCTCGCCGAACTCCTGCAGGCGCTTTTCAACCCGTGCCATCTGCAGATACTCGCGGGTGGCCGGCGCGTTCTCCGTACGCTCGAGGTCCAGGATCGCGATCACCTCGGAAAGGCGAACGGTCACGTCACTCCCGATGTGGAGAAGCAGGCGGATCTCCCTCCTTGCGCGGGCCAAGAGCCGTGAATGCCTGGCGCAGGTCCGGATCCCGGATCAGCTCCGCCGCCGGCGAAGGTGGCGGTGGTGGCGCGATCTGCCTGCGCGGCAGATCCGCAAGAGACTCCGGCCGCGGCAGGGTGCCCTGGCGCAGGCGGATGTCGCGCACGTCGACGCCATGTCGCTTCAAGGCCTCGAGAATGACGGGCCTGGCGAACGACGTTTCCTCGGCCCAGACGCCGGAATCGGCGACAAGCCATAGGATGCCGCGCTCGATGCGCAGCGGGCGCACATGCCGCGCGACCTCGGCTCCGACAATCGTCTCCCAGTGGCCATAGGCACTATAGAGGCGCATCTGCCGGACGAAGCCGCTGCTCGCGACAAATCCCTTGATGATCTCCCCCAGTCTCGATTCTACCATGTCCTTACGTACTCTCCGTCACGCACCGCGTAGGTCATGCCGGGCTGCATGCCGGCAAGGGCGGATTCCGTGGTCGTGACGATGGTCTGTGTGCCGGTGGCGGCCAGTAGGAGATTTCTCCTGCGGTCCTGGTCCAGTTCCGACAGCACGTCATCGAGCAGAAGAACCGGCGGCCCGCCGGGCCCCTCC
>JAJZIE010000236.1 GCA_021810725.1 Bacillota bacterium
TCTGCATCTCCTCGCGCGCTGCAGCGTCGTTCTGAAAGACCTTTGGCGTGTCGTCAACGCTGATCATGTAGGCATCCGTCAGGGTTCCGATCCTGACGCCATGCCGACTTAGGACCGGCGCCCAGACAACGACGCCGCCATCCTTCAGGTCCCCGAGAACGAAGGGGCCGTAGACCACGTTCGGCGCGATCGGCCGCGCATCGTTCTTGCGTTCCTGCCGCCATCTCTCCCAGGCAGCCTCCGTTAGGGGGTCTGGCGTCTCGTTGGCAAACGAGACATCCTGCGAGATCAACCGCGGGGCTCGCTTCAGCCCCATGTCCTCAAACGCGACGTTCTCCGCGTAGAGTGAGGCCTGCTGTGAAGACAGCCAGATGCGTGGCGCCACAGCCAGGACTTCATCTTCCACACGCCCGCTCCGAACGGGCATCGCGTATACGAACCAGCACGGCGTCACCGTGGAGTCGGGCGAGCGCACGACGCGCAAGATGGCTTCTTCTTCGTCCTTGCTCCCGGCATCAGCGTGGCGATTGGCCCATGCGGCGATGCCCTTGAACCCGAACCGCGCAATCGCGCCGACCTCTTTGGCCTCGATCGGTCCCATGCCATGCAACTGCGCGAGCCCTTCCGCTCCTACCTGAACGACATCCCCGGCGAACTCCGGCAGCTCTTCCTTGACGCCTCGGGTGAACTTCCCGAAGAAGCTGCTCATGATGAGACCTCGCGGATCGGCCGGGCAACCAGCCAGACCAGACCATCGCTCAGAAGTGCCTGGACGAAGTTGCGGAGCCCGCTTGGAAGCGGGTGGTGTTCCCGTGCCTTGCTCCAGAGATGAATCATGCGGTCGATCCCGATGACCCCCGGCCACTCGCTGTCTGGGATGACGTCTGGCAGAGGGTTCTGCGGCTTCGCGACCATGTTCGTCTGCAGAGCGATCGCTTCTGGCGTGTCGGCGGGGTCCACGAGGCCCCACGGCCACTTGATGAACAGGCCGGACTTCCAGATGGCCTGCAGCAGCTCGCTCATCTTCTCGCCCTTGTCCACGTCGACGTACGGCGCGAACGCTTCGCGCAGTTGCTCGACGCTGATCGGCTCGCGGTGGGCGTTCAGCCAGAACTGGTAGAGGTCCGAGGGGAGAGGCACGAGCATGCGGCCGGTCCAGACCCAGCGCTGGCCTTCGTCCGCCGGCGGCAGAGGCGATGTGATGAGCCAATCGGGGTAGCCGGCGCCATAGACCATATTCCACCACTGACCACGCGGGGCCTCGATCCGCACGTCGTTCATCTCATCACCCCGCTTCCGCCTCAGTCTCCAGCCTCGATCTTCACCTTCAGCCGTCTCGGCGAGCCCAGCTTCTTGTAGGTGTGCTTCTGGAGGTACAGGCTTCCAACGGCCGGCGCCTCGTCGCCCTCCACCTCAGCGAGACGCACCGTGTTCTTGGTCTCTCGCTCGAACTCGAACTCGACCTCGATCAAAGAAACCACCTCACTAATACAGGGAGAAACGCTACTCGAGTAGCGTTTTCAGCCACACTCCGTCGGCCTCCAAGAAGATCGGATACGATCAAGCGGAACGGCAGACCCCTCGCCTTCGCTTCAGGGCCTGCACTGCCGGATGCTCTGCGCCGAGCGCCGCCCCCCACGCTGAGCGCCACGTTCCGAAATGCCGCAGGATGGCGGCTGCAGACGGTCTAGCGCGCATGACCATCCACTCTTGAAGGGTCGGGATCTGTCCCGTCTCCTCAAAGCGCCGCCGGAGTAGCGAAACCATCTCCTCGGCGGTGAGAGCCCGACCGCGACCCCCAAGCCTGCCGCGCCTGCGCCCGCCGCGAATAGCGATCTGTCGGATCATTTCACGGGAGAAACCCAAAGCCTCGCCGATCTGCCGCAGCGTCTCTCCCCGTTCGGCCCTTTCCGCGATCTCCCGCTCCCGTTCCGTGAGGGCGTCGCGCGGCACCGCAAGCAGCCTGCGCAACGCCTTCGAGGGTGAGACACCTGTCGGCAGGCCCGGATGTGCCGCCAGGGCCTCGGCCCGCAGACCGGAGATCGTAAAGCCAAAGCGTTTCTGCACAGTAGCGATGCTGCAGGGCCGATCGCTCCAGACAGACCAGTCGCGCACGGTTGGCTCGCGCCCGCGTTCTCGCCAAAGAGCCGCCATGGCCTCAACGACATCCGCTCGGTGGAGCGTGTCTCGGGTCGTGGGCACCCCAGAAAAGGCGGATACGGCCCTCCAGGAACCGAGCCGGCGCTGGACGATCGTGATGCAGGGGCCGTCGCCACCGCTTCTCTGCCAGCGATCGTAGCGCGTGGACGACAAAGGCCGCCCGTCGGCGGCCCTGCGCAGCGCCTCGGCGATCTCGGCGTCTGCCCAACGTCTATAGGTCCTGGCCTGCCAGCGCTCAGGCAGCGGGTATCCTGCCTTCGTCCAAGCGTCTCCCCATGTGGGAAAGAACTTGAGCACCGTCTGGTAGCTCGGGTTGCGGTGAGCGGCACTCCACTGCGCCATGGGGATCCAGCGGCCATTCTCGCGCCCCGCCTTCCTCAGCGCAGCTACGATGCTTGTCCGGTTCCAGCGAGTCGCTCGGCCAGCCATCAGCCCCACCCCCTAGCGCCCCTCGAAGGCGTCCCCCACGGGCTCGAACATCATCGAAGGCCCGTTCCACACCGTCTGGATCGTCCCCGTCGGGCCGTTGCGCTGCTTCGCGATGATCATCTCTCCCAGCCTCTCGTCCCTTTCGGGGCGGTGCAGCAGGATCACCGTGTCGGCGTCCTGCTCGATTGCACCGGACTCCCGCAGGTCCGCGAGGGTCGGGCGCTTGTCCTGACGTCCCTCGACGGCGCGGCTGAGCTGCGAAAGGCCGACCACCACGACACCGAGCCCCCTGGCCAGCGCCTTCAGCGCACCGGAGATCGCCGCAATCTCACGTTCGCGGCTCCGGTCGACACGCGGCGGAGAGACGATCTGCATGTAGTCTACGAGGATCATGCCAAGGGCGATGCCCCTGCGCGCCAGAACCGCCTTGAACTTCGTTGCCGCAGCGCGAATCTGCGCCGGGGTGTAGCCGCCGGCGTCAGCAATGGAGAACGGAAGAGTGGAGATCGTCTCCAGCGCCCTGGCGGCCTTCTGCCACCCGCCGACCTCGAGCTGATTCGCCGCGAGGGAGACGAACGAAACCTCTGCCTCCTGGGCGATGAGCCGCAAGGAAATCTGCTCAGGAGCCATCTCCAGCGAACCAAACAAGACCCCCGTCCCGGCCGCGGCGGTGTACCGGCCGATCTGCACGGCGGCCGCCGTCTTCCCGCGCGAAGGGCGGGCGCCCACAACCACGAAATCCCCAGGCCCGACGAGTTGCAAGGCGTCATCCAGGTCCGGGATGCCGGTGCGGACGATCCGCGGGGCGCCAGCCTTGACCCTGCGGAACGCCTCCGCACCCGCGTCTCCGGCGCTGACCACCTTAGACATTGTGCCGGCGAGCGCGGCGACCGCCATCTCAGCCGCCTGCCCAAGATCCGCTTCAGGCGATGCTCCGGAGGCCATCAGCATTCGCCCAATCTCCTGCGCCTTGCGACGCAGGCGTGCGTTGGCAAGCACAGTCAGATACTTGCCCGACGCAGGCGGAAGTCCGCGCACGACCTCCTCAGCAGAGTTGAGCCCGAGGGCCTGGGCCTCACGGGCGACCGTCAAGGCGTCCACGAGGTCGCCCCTTTCCGTCAGGGCCCCGACAGCACGGCGCAGCACGGAGTACCGGGCATCACCGAAGAGGTCTTCCGGCTCGCACAAGACCTCGACGCGGAATCCGTCATCCGCGAGCATCGCCGCCAGGGTCGCGCCTTCCGCCGCCGTTTCGAGACTGGTTACGGCCATTGCCGACACCCCCTAGTGCAAATCCGGAGGGACGTTGCCCTCCATCGCCCGCCAGAGTGACCACACCACGCTGTTCACGTTCTCCTGGGAAACGACGTCCTCGTTCAGAGCGTCGAAGGCGCGGCGTCCCGCGATCGCCAGCGCCCGCATCTGCTGGTACTCCCCCAACGGTAGGGTCACGGTGGCCTTGAGCGGC
>JAJZIE010000237.1 GCA_021810725.1 Bacillota bacterium
TGCGGCACTTGCCGCGCAGGCGGCTGCGGTCCCGCAGGGCCAGCAGCACATCGGAGCTACGATAGATCTCGGAGAGCGGCCTCTCCCGCACGTTGCCGACCACGAGGGGCAGGAAGCCGCTCGGGTAGACCTCGCCCTTGTGGCTCACGAAGATGAAGCCGTCGCCGTCGCTGACCGGCCGCGGCGCGCGGCCGACGCGCCCCCCGCGATCGGGGGTTGGCGCAGGGGCGTTGTCGCGCCGCTCGCGCAGCACGCGCCGCCACTGCGGCGCCTCGGTCGTCTTGACGTCGCAGGCCGAGGTGCGCGAGAACTCCTCGAGCCACTGGAGCACCCGCTCGGTCTCGTGCGGACCGAGCGCGTCGTCGGCGCGCCCCCGGCCCACGGGCACCAGGAAGAAGACGCTCCAGAGCACCGCGCCGAGCCCCTCGACGAGGCGGCCGATCTCGGGCAGGGAATCCACGTTGTAGCGCGAGACGGTCGTGTTGATTTGCAGCGGCAGCCGCAGGCGCCGGAGCTCCTCGACCGCCCCGAGCGTGATGGCGAAGGAGCCTTCCTGCCCGCGGAAGAAGTCGTGGGCCTCGGGTGTGGCGCCGTCGATCGAGAAGGCCCAGCGGGCCAGACCGGCCTCGGCGCAGGCCCTGATGCGCTGAGGCGTCACGAGTGGCGTGGCGGACGGTGTGATGGAGATGCGCACGCCGCGCTCTCTCGCGGCGTAGCGGATGATCTCCTCGAGATCGGGCCGCTTCATCGGGTCGCCGCCGGTGAGGACGAAGTTTGGCTGCGGCCGCATGGTCGCGATATCGTCGATCAGGCGCCTCGCCTCGTCGGTGCTGAGCTCCTCCGGGTTGCGCATGGGAATCGCCGCGGCGCGGCAGTGCTTGCAGGCGAGATCGCAGGCGCGGGTTGTCTCCCAGATCACGATGAAGGGTGCCTCGCTGTACGGGGAGATGGGCATCGCTGAGCCTCCTCGGGCCGAACTCGCGTCCATCATGCGCCGCTTCGCCCAGGCCGGACGTGACGGGCGTCACCCGGCGCCCGGCCGCCTGGTCCGACGGCCCGCTGCGCAACCATCGGACGACGCGCGACGTTCTAAGAGGCAAAGGGTGCAAGTTCCGGGAGGGAGCACCGTGAAGCGGTTCATGGCGATCGCGGGCCTGCTGGTGGCCTCAATCTACACGGCTGGCTGCGGAGCGCAGGTCGCGCGATCGGACGTCCAGGGGCCCGCCGCCTCGCCAACCAGTGCCAGCACGCAAAAGAACTGGACCTGCACGTCCGCGCTGCCGCCGGGGAGCGACGCGAACCGCGCCCAGGTGGTGCAGAGCCGCCGCATCCGCTTGGGCGGCGGCTGGGTCGAGGCGGCCGCCCTGGCGGGCAAGGGCTGCGTCACCGTCTATGTGGCCCAAGCGAGCAGTCAGGGATGGCATGCGCATCGCGTCACGGGGGCCGCATCGGGCGGCAATGGCGTCAGCTCCCTGCAACTGGCCACAAGCGGGCCGCGCGACATCTGGCTGCTGGCGCAGGGGCTGCCCGGAGCCGGTCAGGCACCTGCGTTCCTCTTCCGCAGCCGGGATGGCGGCAAGACGTGGCTGCCAGAACCGGCCGGCCAAGGCGGCGCGCTCCCGCATGCCAACGTCCAGCTGCGCATGAGGTTCAGTTCGAGCCGGGACGGCTGGATCACCGACCTCAACACCTTCTACGGCCCGCCCAGGGTGGAGGTGTACCGCACCACGGACGGCGGCCGGTCCTGGAGCCTCACGACGTTCAGCGTGCCGGCCCGCTACGCGACACAGCTCGGCAACGGCGTAGCCCTGCCTCCCGTGTTCCAGAACGCTCTCGAGGGCACTCTCAAGATCCGCTCGGCGCTGAATGGCCATGTCACGACGCTCGTTTACGGGACGAACGACGGCGGCGAGACCTGGCTGCTCGAGGCCGAGAGCACGCCGGCCAACGGCGGCTGAAGCGGGATCGGGCCGGGGCATGCCGCCAGGCTCCGCAGGCGGGGTGAAGGCCGGTGGCGTGCGGGGCGATTCGCCTCGCAGCCATCGGCCTGAACGGTCGCCGACGTCGTCCTCGGGAACGGTCACGCCGCCGATCGGCGGCCAACCCGTGCGGGTGATGGCCGCGGTCGGCAGTCACCGACGCATCCTGCGACACGCCGGCCGGTGGTATGATGCCTGCCAGGGAGACGGACAGGCCAGGGGAGGTATCCGCTTGCGGGCGGTCGCCATGCGCGTCCTGCGGGCCGAGGTGCGCGTCGGCGGCGAGACGGTTGCCGCCATCGGACCGGGTCAGGCCACGCTCGTCGGCTTCGGCCGGGAGGATGGCCCCACGGATCTCGACTGGATGGTGCGGAAGCTCCGCGCCTTGCGCGTCTTCCCCGACGACACGGGAAGGCTGCGCCACAGCGCCGACGAACTGGGCCTCGGGCACCTCCTGGTGCCGCAGTTCACGCTGTACGGGGATGTGACAAAGGGTCATCGGCCGGACTTTGCCCCGGCGTTGCCGCCGGACGCCGCGAAGGCGATGTGGCGGGATTTTCTCGCGCGCTTCGGCGCTGCCGAGTGCGGCGTGTTCGCCGCGGACATGCGTTTCCTGTCGGAGAACGACGGGCCCGTGACCATTCTCATCGACTCCAGGGCCGGCCGTTTGCGCTAGCCGCGGGCGGCAGTCTCGACCATCCATCGTCTGCGGGAGGCGGAACCCAGGTGGAGATCCGCAATGCGACCTTCGGTCCGTTCTCGACGAACTGCTATCTCGTGTGGCAGGAACCGGAGCACGCGATCCTGATCGACGCCGGTTACCTGCCGGAGGCCATCGCAGCCAAGGCGCGGTCCCTCGGCCTAAAGATCGAGGCCATCCTGATCACCCACGGACACGGCGACCACATGCTTGGGGCCGAGACGCTGCGGCAGATGCTCGCCTGCCCGCTCTACTATCCAGAGCGGGACCTGCCGTACGCGACCGGCGAATTCCTGGGCGAAACCTATCCCGTGCCTAAGCCGGACCAGCTCCTGCAGGGGGGCGAAAGGCTCGAGCTCTGCGGCCTCGCGATCGACGTGCTCGCGGTGCCCGGTCACACGCCGGGCCATCTCGCCTTCCGCATCGGCGACGACATCTTCGCCGGCGACTGCCTCTTCTACGACTCGATCGGCCGTACGGACCTGGAAGGCGGGGACACCGAGACGCTCTACCGTTCCCTGGCCCGCCTCTTGGAACTCCCGGACGAGACGAGGGTGCATCCGGGCCACGGTCCCGGGACGACGATCGGCCGCGAGCGCCTGGAGAACCCTTTCCTGACCGGTCTCTGAGCGCGATGCCCCGGTGCGGACGCAGCCTGCCCGGAGGGCCTGGCTGCGATCGATCGGTACAAATGGACATAGGGACTTGGCTGCGATGGCACGAAATAACAGCTCGGTGAACGCCCTCGGGGGCTCGTAACAGTTCACTGAAACCTGTCCACGTCTCGGTAAAGCCATCCAGTTTAGATAGATCCCAAAGACAGGGCCGCCAGCGCGAAGGAGGGAGCCGGATGCTGGTCCACCAAGCCTACCGCTACGAGCTGGACCCGACGGCATCCCAGCGCGTCCTGCTTGCGAAGCACGCCGGCACGGCACGGTTCGCCTTCAACTGGGGCCTCGCGCTCTGCAAGGAGCGGCTTGAACACCAAGAAAGCGTGCCGCACGGAGCCGAACTCCATCGCCTGTGGAACATCTTCAAGCGAGGGAACGCCCCGTGGTGGGTCGAGGTCTCGAAGTGTTCGCCACAGGAGTCGCTGCGCGACCTGGACCGTGCCTTCGGCAACTTCTGGCGCGGGGGCAAGGAAGGCCGAGGGGCCGGCTTTCCGCGCTTCAAGCGCAAGGGCGTCCACGATGGCTTCCGGCTCACCGGCAGCATCCACGTGGAGCCCCGTCACATTGTCCTCCCCCGGCTCGGCGCGATCCGCACCAAGGAGGCGACCGACAAGTTTCGGGGCCGGATCCTCTCGGCGAGCATCAGCCGCGAGGCGGATCGCTGGTACGTATCCCTGACCGTCGAGCGGGAGCGGCCGGA
>JAJZIE010000011.1 GCA_021810725.1 Bacillota bacterium
GGGCTTCGACGTCGTGCGCGGCCGCTTTCCCCTGCGGGCGCTGGGCCGCGCCTTGGCTGGCAGGGCGGGCGAGGGCTTCGCGGAGGTCTACGCCGAGCGGTCGGGCGGTGCGCTCCTCGGCGGCGCAGTCGTGGGCGAACACGCCTCGGACCTGATCGGCGAGATCGTGCTGGCCATCGAGATGGGCGCGACGCTCGAGGACGTCGCCGCGACCGTCCACCCGCATCCGACCTTCTCCGAAGCCTGGGGCGAGGCGGCTCTCGCCGGCCTCGGGCTGCCGCTCCACACACTGCGCCAGGAGGGAAGCCGATGAGCGTCAAGAGTCCGGCGGAGTACGTCGAGAGCCTGCGCGACGGACGGCGGGTGATGTTCCGGGGGGCCTGGGTGCCGGATGTCACCGAGCACCCGGTGCTGCGCAAGGCGATCGACCACGCGGCGATCGACTACCGGCTCGCCGAGGAGGAGCCGACGCGGGAGCTCTTCACGACCGAGGTGGCAGGCGAGAGGGTCAGCCGCTTCTACAAGGTGCCGACCACGGCCGAGGACCTCCTCCTGCGCATGCGGGCGATCGAGACGGCGACCGCCGAGGGGCGGACGGTGGTGACCCTGATCCACGAGATCGGCACCGACGCGCTCTTCGCGCTCCTGCGCGTGGCCTCCGCCTGCGACAAGGCCCGCGGCACCGCCTACCTGCCGCGCGTCGAGGCGCTGCTGCGGCGGGCGAGGGCGGAGGACTGGGCGCTTTCGGTCGCGCAGACCGACAGCAAGGGCGATCGCGCCAAGGGCCCGTCGGGCCAGGACGATCCCGACCAGTACCTGCGCATCGTCGAGCGGCGGGCGGACGGCATCGTCGTGCGCGGGGCTAAGCTGCACACCTCCGTCTCGGTCAACTCGAACGCGATGATCGTGTTGCCGACGCGCGCGATGCGGGCGGGCGAGGAGGACTATGCCGTCAGCTTCTGGCTGCCCGTCGCGACCCCCGGCCTCAAGCTGATCGCGAGTCCGTATCTCTCGGGACGGCGCAGCCCGATCGAGCACCCGCTGTCGGCCGAGCACAAGATGGTCGAGAGCTTCACCTGGTTCGACGACGTCTTCGTGCCATGGGAGCAGGTCTTCCTCGCGGGCGAGGTGGAGTACGCGGGACCCCTGGCGCTATCGTTCGTGGACTTCCACCGCTACACGGCGGTGAGCTACAAGCTGCCGCTCGTCGATCTCCTGGTGGGGTCCGCGGGCCTGATGGCGCAGCTGAACGGCATCGCGGGCGCGGGGCACGTCCGGGACAAGCTGGGCAGCCTCGCGATGTACGCGGCGACGGTGCGGCGCCTGCTGGAGGCGTCGGCGCTGCTCGGCCGCATGGAGGAGCCGGGCGTGTTCGTTCCCGACACGCTGACGGTCAACACGGCGAAGTACCACTTCGCGCACGGCTTCCACGAAGCGCTGCGCGACGTGCAGGACATTGCCGGCGGACTTCTGGTGACGGCCCCGGCCTGGGACGACTTCGAGTCGGCCGAGGTCGGACCGGCCCTGCGCAAGTACCTTCGGGGCGCGACGGGCGACGCCGAGGAGCGTCTTCGGGCGCTCTACCTCGTCACGGACCTCGCGGTCGGGGACCTCTCGGGTTACCACGAGGTGCTCGCGGTCCACGCGGAGGGCTCGCTCGAGGCGGAGAAGCTGGCGGCGACGCGCCACTTCGACCTCGCGGGCACCGTGCGGCTCGCGCGGCGCCTGGCTGGCATCGGAGACTGAAAGGGGAGGCAGGCGCATGGAGAGCAGCGTGTTCGCCTACATGGAGCGCTACGACTACGAGAACGTGTTCCTCTGCCAGGACAGGTCGGTCGGGCTGAAGGCCGTGATCGCCATCCACGACACCACCCTCGGGCCGGCGACCGGCGGTTGCCGCATGTGGACCTACGCCCGCGAGGGCGACGCGATCGAGGACGCGATGCGCCTCGCGCGCGGCATGACCTACAAGTACGCCGCGGCCGGGGTCAACCTGGGCGGCGGCAAGGTCGTGATCATGGGCGACCCGAGCAAGGATCGGTCGGAGGCCCTCTTCCGCAGCCTCGGGCGCTTCATCCACCGTCTCGGCGGTCTCTACATCACCGGCGAGGACGTCGGCACCACCCTGCGCGAGATGGAATGGATGCGCATGGAAACGCCCTACGTCATCACGCTGCCGGCCGCCTGGGGCGGCGCCGGCCCGATCTCCGGCGCGACGGCGCTCGGCGTCGTCGAGGCGATGGAGGCGGCTTGCGAGGAGGCC
Source organism: Bacillota bacterium (assembly GCA_021810725.1). GTDB lineage: Bacteria > Bacillota > Sulfobacillia > JAJZYS01 > JAJYTV01 > JAJZQO01. The sequence goes on from JAJZIE010000011.1 coordinate 2,264, forward strand.
TTCGGCACGCCGGACCTCAAAGGCCGCAGCGTGGCCGTGCAGGGGCTCGGGGCCGTCGGCTACGAGGCCGTGCGCATCCTCACGGAGCGGGGCGCGAAGGTGTACGCGGGCGACATCGACCCTGAGAAGGTGCGGCGCGTCGTCGAGGAGTTCAGGGCCGAGGCGGTCGCCGACCCGAACGCCATGGCGACGATGGACGTCGACGTCTACTGCCCGTGCGCGCTCGGCGCGACCGTCAACGACGAGACCGCGCCGAACCTCAGGTGCCGCGTGGTCGCGGGCTCCGCGAACAACCAGCTGCAGGCGGAACGCCACGGTGATCTCCTGCACGAGCGCGGCATCTGGTACGCGCCGGACTACGTGGCGAACGCCGGCGGCACGATCTTCGACACCGACCGGCTGCTGCCTGGCGGAATGCAGCCCGAGCGGGCGATGGAGAACGTGCGCAGGATCGGCGAGACCATGCGCCGGGTGTTCGCGATCGCGAAGAGCGAGGGCATCCCGACCTACCTCGCGGCGGACCGCTACGCGGAGCAGCGCATCGCGGCCGTGGCGAAGAGTCAGGCCCTGCGCAAGGCGAGCGACGTGCGCATGGGCTAGGCCCGCAGCAGAAGGGGGGAGGCACCAAGATGGGTCGTCTGGAGCAGAGGGTTGCGGTGGTGACCGGTTCGAGCATGGGCATCGGCCGCACGATCGCGGAGGTCTACGCGCAGGAGGGCGCAAAGGTCCTGGTCAACTCGCGCAGCCCGGAGCGGGCCCAAGAGGCCGCGGCCGAGATGCGCGCCGCGGGGCTAAAGGCCATCGGCGTCGGCGGCGACGTCTCGCGACCCGACGATGCCGCGCGTCTCGCCGAGACGGCCGTGCGGGAGTTCGGCCGGCTCGACGTCTGGGTCAACAACGCGGGCATCAACGCGATCGGCCCGTCGCTCGACCTGCCGTTCAGCGACTACATGCGCGTGCTCGAGGTGAACCTGGCCGGAGCGTTCGCGGGGTCGCAGGCCGCGGCCCGCGTGATGCTGCCGCAGGGCAGCGGCGTCATCCTGCAGATCGGCTCGATCTTCGGCGAGGTGGGCATGCCGCAGCGCGCGGCCTACTGCTCGGCCAAGCATGGCCTGATCGGACTCACCAAGGTGCTCTCGAACGAGTGGTCGGGCCGGGGGGTGCGCGTCGTCTGCCTGGATCCCGCGTACATCCGCACCAACCTCGACGTGCAGGACCAGAGCAGCGGCGACTATTCGGACAGCGACGTCGAGCACCGCACACCGATGGGCCGCTACGGCACGCTCGAGGAAGTGGCTCGCACGGCGCTCTTCCTGGCCTCCGACGACGCGAGCTACATCTCGGGCAGCCACATCACGGTGGACGGTGGCTGGATGGCATACGGCGGGTGGTGACACGGAGGAACACCCGTCGGTCTAATTACCATACCTGCAGTAGGAGGAGAACGCTTCAGCGCAAAGAATTAGCGACTCCATAACCCTGTTAGACCATGGTACGCCAAGGTCGTGCCGGGAAGCAGGGCATCCGGATTCATCGGATACGGATGGGAGGTCATATCGTGGCACGAAGGTACTCCTGGATCCTTGCGGCGGCGGGTGCCATGTCCCTGCTGGTCGCGGGCTGCGGCTCGGCGACGACCAGCTCCTCGTCGTCGTCGAGCGCGCCGATCAAGATCGGTGTGCCGGTTCCGCTGTCCGGCAGTTACGCGAGTGCTGGCGAGGACATCGTCGATGGCGCGAAGCTGGCTGCGGCGAAGATCAACGGCTCCGGCGGCGTGCTCGGCCGCAAGATCCAGATCGTGCCGGTGGACGACGCCTGCGACGCCCAGACGGCGACCCAGGCTGCGCAGAACCTCGTGTCGCAGAACGTCACCGCGGTAGCCGGCGGCTACTGCTCGAGCGCATCGCTGCCCGAGCTGCAGGTCTTCCACAGCCAGGGCGACCTGCCGTTCGTGCTCGACGCCTCGACGAACCCGCAGCTGACCGAACTCGGCTACAACGACGTCTTCCGCACGATCGGCCGTGACGACGAGCAGGGCCCGTTCGCGGCGAACTTCATCGCGAACTTCCTGCACGCCAAGAAGGTCGTTGTGATGGACGACAACTCGACCTACGCCGTCGGCCTGCAGCAGGACACGGTGAAGGCGCTCAAGACCTACGGCATCACGGCCACGGTTCAGCACCTGACGCCGGGCCAGAGCGACTACACGTCCGTCCTGACGCAGATCAACCAGCTGCACCCGGACGTCCTCTACTACACCGGCTACTTCACCGAGATGGGCCTCCTGCTCAAGCAGGCCCACCAGCTCGGCTACAAGTTCCAGATGGTGGGCGGCGACGCCACCAACGACCCGACGGTGCTGTCGACGGCCGGCTCGGCGGCCAACGGCTTCATGCTGACGACGGCCCCCCTGGCGCAGTTCCTGGGTACCGCCAAGAGCTACGTCACGGAGTACACGCAGAAGTACGGACACGCCCCGGGCCCGTACTCGGTCTACGAGTACGACGCGGTCTCGGTGCTGGCGCAGGCGATCAAGAACGCCGACTCCACCAAGGCCAGCAAGATCAATGCCGCGATCGGCAAGATCCACGACTTCAAGGGACTCACGGGAACGTTCAGCTTCAACAAGATCGGTGACCGCACGCCCGCCGTGTACATCACGCTGCGTGTCGTGAACGGCAACTTCACCGCCTACAAGGAGCTCAACGACGCCGGCCAGTGGGTCTCGGTGAAGTAGGCACCTCCTGAGCCCCGGCGCCGCCGGGGCGAGGCGGCAACGGGTGGTGGGCGGCGGCGGCAGGCTGGCCGCCCACCTTCGTTTTCGCCGCCGCTCCCGGCCTTCCAAGAACGCAAGGGGGCACACTCCGTGAGCGTTTTCGTCCAGTACCTCGTCAACGGCCTCACGATCGGCTCGTTCTACGCGCTGGTGGCCCTCGGTTACACGATGATCTACGGGATCATCCGACTGATCAACTTCGCCCATGGCGACCTGTTCATGGTCGGCGCCTTCGCCGGCTGGCTGGTGGTCGCGGCGGGCGCGGGCATGCACCTGCCGGTGGCGATGCAACTGCTGCTCGCGCTGCTTGTCGCGATGGTGGTGGTGGGGCTGCTGGCGATGGGCATGGAGCGGGTCGCGTATCAGCCGCTCCTGAAGTCGTCGCGGCTCGCGATCCTGATCACGGCCCTGGGCGTTTCGCTGGCGCTCGAGAACGGCGCGATGATCGCGTTCGGGGCTGGCTTCGACACCTATCCGGCCAACATTCTGCCGCTCTCCGGCTTCCATCTCTTCGGTGCCCAGGTGGGTTACGTCCAGGTGGCGATGTTTGGCCTCGCGATCCTGCTGATGGCGGGCCTATATCTCTTCGTGCAGTTCACGCCGGTCGGGACCGCGATGCGGGCCCTCTCGTTCGACCAGGACGCGGCGCGTCTGATGGGCATCAACGTCGAGGGCGTGGTCCTGATCACGTTCCTACTGGGTGGCTCGCTGGCCGCCGCCTCCGGCGTGATGATGGGGCTCTACTATACACAGATCAATTTCATGATGGGCTTCCTGATGGGTCTCAGGGCGTTCACCGCGGCCGTGCTCGGCGGCATCGGCAACATCCCTGGTGCCATGGTCGGCGGGCTCCTCATCGGTGTGCTGCAATCGCTCTCGGCGGGCTACATCTCGTCGCAGTGGCAGGACGTCATCGTGTTCGCCGTGCTGATCCTGGTGCTCGTCTTCAAGCCCACGGGTCTCTTCGGCGAGCGCGTCGTCGAGAGGATGTGACGGGATGGCCATACGCCTTGGCGCCTGGCGACCGCTCGTGACCCGGTGGGGACCTCTCCTCGTGCTCGCCCTGGCGCTCATCTTCCCGCTGGGCGCCGACTCCTACTGGCTCACCGTCGGCATCGGCATCCTGACCTTCGCGATGCTGGGCCTGGGCCTCAACCTCGTCGTCGGCTACGCCGGTCTCCTGGACCTCGGTTACGCCGCCTTCTACGCGATCGGCGCCTATACGACGGCACTCCTCTCGACCGTCGGGCACATGACGTTCTGGGAGACGTTGCCGTTCGCCGTCGCCTGTTCGGCCATCGCAGGCGTGATCGTCGGCTACCCGACCCTGCGCCTGAGAAGCGACTACCTCGCGATCGTGACGCTCGGCTTCGGCGAGATCGTACGCATCACGGCGACCAACCTCGGCTTCACCGGCGGCCCGAACGGCATCTATGCCATCCCCTCGCCGTCGATCATGGGCTACCAGTTCTTCAGCCAGGACTCCCAGTACTACCTGGCGGTCGCGTTCCTGCTCGTGGTGCTCTTCTTCACGCGCCAGCTCGCGCATTCGCGCCTCGGGCGGGCCTGGCTCTCGCTGCGCGAGGACGAGTCCGCATCCGAGGCGGTCGGGGTGCCGTCGGTTCGCGTGAAGCTCTGGGCCTATGTCTTCGGCGCCATCTTCGGCGGCCTCGCCGGTGCGTTCTTCGCGGCGCGCCTCACGGCGATCTCGCCGGACAGCTTCACCTACACCCAGTCCATCAACATTCTTATGGTCGTGGTGCTGGGCGGCATGGCGAGCTTCCCCGGCGTGATCCTGGGTGCGGCCGTCGTCGTGGGGTTGCCTGAGGTCCTGCGCTTCATGCAGCTCTGGCGCCTCTTCGTCTTCGCCATCGGCCTGATCGCGCTGATGCTCCTGCGCCCGCAGGGTATCTGGCCCGCGGCGTCCCGCAAGGAGAACCCCTTCGGGCCGGGGTCCGAGCGCAAACTCGGGCCGCCGCTGCCCCTCGAGGCGCTTGGGCGCTCCCGGGACAGCGACGGCGAGGAAGCGGCGCTCGACGTATCGGGCCTCAGGCGCCGGTTCGGCGGCGTGCTCGCGGTCGACGACGTCGCGTTCACGGTGCGGCCCGGCGAGATCTGCAGCATCATCGGGCCGAACGGCGCCGGCAAGACGACCGTCTTCAACTGCATCACCGGCGTGACGCGACCGGACGGCGGCGAGGTTCGCCTGCACGGCCGCGCCCTCCACGGCCAGACGCCGCACCAGGTGGTGGGGGCGGGCCTGAGCCGCACCTTCCAGGGCATCCGCCTGTTCAAGAGCATGGCGGTGTACGAGAACGTGCTCGTGGGGATGTACCCGCACCAAAAGGCGAACGTCGTCGACTCGCTGCTGCACACCGGCCGCCAGCGCCGCGAGGAGCGCGACAGCCTCCTGCGCTGCCAGGCTCTCCTGCGCTTCTGCGGCCTGGAGGAGTTGGCGGGACACCGCGCGAGCGAGCTCAGCTACGGCGACCAGCGCCGGCTCGAGATCGCGCGCGCCCTGGCCGCGCAACCCAAGGTGCTGCTGCTCGACGAACCGGCGGCTGGCATGAATCCCTCGGAGAAGCAGGCGCTGATGGGCCTTGTGCGCCGCATCCGCGACCTCGGCGTCACGGTGGTGCTGATCGACCACGACATGAACCTCGTGATGGGCGTCTCGGACCATGTCGTCGTGCTCGACCGCGGGCGCAAGATCGCCGACGGCACGCCGCAGGAGATCCTGGCGGACGAGCGCGTCGTCGCCGCCTACCTCGGCCGCGACGAGGACGACGAGGAGGTGAACGCATGGCCCTCCTAGAGGTGCGGGACCTGCACACCTTCTATGGCAGCATCGAGGCCCTGAAGGGCATCTCCTTCCAGGTGGACGAGGGCGAGATCGTGGCGCTCCTCGGCTCGAACGGGGCCGGCAAGACCACGACGCTCAGGAGCATCTCCGGTCTCGAGCGGCCGCGGAGCGGCCTGGTGCGGTTCGCGGGACAGGAGATCCAGCGCATGCCGGCGCACCGGATCGTGCAACTCGGTCTCGGCCACGTGCCGGAGGGACGCAGGATCTTCGTCAACCTGACCGTCGAGGAGAACCTCTCGCTCGGCGGGTACCTGTTGCGCCGCACGCCCCACGAGGTCCATCTGCGGCGCGACGAGGTGTTCGAGCGGCTGCCGCGCCTGCTTGAGCGACGCCACCAGCTGGCCGGGACGCTTTCCGGCGGCGAGCAGCAGATGCTCGCGATCGGCCGCGCCCTGATCACGCGGCCGAAGCTCCTGGCGCTCGACGAGCCTTCGATGGGCCTTGCGCCCATCCTGGTGCACGCCATCTTCCAGACGATCGCCGAGATCCGCAAGGGCGGAACGGCGATCCTGCTCGTCGAGCAGAACGCGCGGCAGGCCCTGCGACTGGCCGACCGCGGCTACGTGCTCGAGACCGGCTCGATCGTGCTGCAGGATGAGGCCAAGGCGCTCGCCGAGAACCGGCGCGTGCAGGCGGCGTACCTCGGTGGCGAGCCGGAAGTGGCGCTCTAGAGAAACCCGGTAGAAGGAGAGGGTACCCTTTGGGCAACTTCAAGGCGGAGGCGGCGCTGCTGCCGGTGCTGTACGGCGACACGCCGACCCTGTTCGGGCAGCCCCACGTGCAGGCCGGCGCGCTCCAGGGGACCGCGGACGTCGCGGTTTCCGGCGTGCCCTGGGAGGGGACGATCACCTGGGGCAGCTGGTCCGGCTGCGAGCTCGCGCCGCGCACCATCCGCCAGGCGTCCGCGCGCTACGGTGGTTTCCTGCCGGAGTACGGCATCGACGCCTTCGACCACCTGCGCCTCGTGGACTGCGGCGATGTCTTGATCGACATGCAGGACCGCGAAAGGAGCTTCGACGCGATCCGCGAGCGCATCCGCCAGGTGGTCCGCGGCGGCGCCCTGCCCGCGACCTACGGCGGAGACCACTCGATCACCTACCCGATCGTCGAAGCCCTGCAGGAGGAACTCGGCGGGCCGGTCGGGATCGTGCACTTCGACGCGCACTACGACAACAAGGACGAGTACGACGGCGACCGCTACGCGCGCTGCTGCCCCTTCAGACGCATCGCCGAACTGCCGTCGTCGCGGCCCGAGAGCCTGGTGCACACCGGCATCCGCGGCCCGCGCAACCTGAAGTTCATGTGGGAGTACGCGAACGCGATCGGCGCCCGCACCATCTCGATCGGCGAGATCCGGCGCGAGGGCATCGCGAAGTCCGTGCGCGAGGCCTACAGCACCGCGAGCGTCGGCACGCGGGGCGTCTACGTGACGATCTGCTCCGACGTGCTCGACGCCGCCTACAACCCGGGTGGTCCGACCGACCCGGACGGCCTGACGGCGCACGAGCTTTACGAGGCGCTGCACTTCCTCGGTGCCCAGAAGAACATCGTCGGCTTCGACTTTGTCGAGATCTATCCGCCGTCGGATCCGAACGGCGTTTCCTCGCACACGGCGGTGTGGGCGCTGCTGCACCTGCTCGCCGGCATGGCCGAGCGGCGGCGCGATGCCCGCTGACCTCGCGTACCTGGGCGGTGCGGAGATCCGGCGGCTGATGCCGCCGTCCGTCGCCAGGGAGGCGATCGCCGGGGCCTATCGGGCCATCGCCCGCGGTGAGCTCGAAGGACCCGTGCGCAGCGCGTTCGGGTCGCCTGACAGCGTCTCGCTGCTGATGCCCGGGCTCTCGCCCGCGTCGGTCGGGCTGAAAGTGCTGCACCAGCGGCCCGAGAACCCCTCGCGTGGCCTGCCGACGCTGGTCGGTGAGGTGCTGCTCTGGGACCGCCAGACTGGAGAGCTCAGGGCGGTCATCGACGCGGCGGCCCTCACGCAGGTCCGCACCGCGGCCCTGGCCGGCCATGCGACCAGACTCCTGGCGCCGCCCGCGACGCGAAGGGTGGCGCTGCTGGGGGCCGGGGGACAGGCCTACGACCAGGCCCTCGCGCTGATCGAGGCGACCGCCGCCACGGAGCTTTGCATCTGGAACCGCAGCAGCCAGCGCGCCGAGGCTTTGGCCGCGCGGCTTGCGTCCGAGCTTCCCCAGGTCGGGATATCCGTGGCGGCCCAGCCCGCCGAGGCCGTCCGCGGGGCTGGCGCGGCGACGCTCGCGACGACGGCCGCGGAACCTCTGCTGCACGCCTCGGATCTCCCTGCCGAGGTGCACCTGAACGCCATGGGCGCCTACCGGCCGGATATGGCCGAACTCGCCCCCGACATCATCGCGGGCGCCACCGCCGTCTATGTCGACGACGTCGCCGGGGCCCGCCAGGAGGCGGGCGACCTGATCCAGGCGGCCGCGCAGGGCCGCTACGACATGGCGGAACTTCAGGACCTGCGCTCCGCCGCCGCCCGCAGTGGCTGGACAGTCTTCAAGAGCGTCGGCGCGGCGATCTTCGATCTTGCGGTCGCGGAAGAGCTCGTGCTGCGCCGAGCTCGGGAGGGTGGCGCCGCCGGGTGATCTGCCCCCGGACGCGTGATGCCGCCGGCTTGCGGGCCGGCGGCATCGTCGCGAACCGATCGAAGCGAACATGTCGGTCAGGCGCAGCCCGCGCCTGCCTCAGAGCGGCAGGACCTGTCCTCTGCCGGCCGCGAGCGCCCGGTCGTAGACCAGACGCGCCGTCGGCATGTCGGCGATGGCGACGCCGAGGTTCATCGAGATGATCCGCTCGGTCTCGCTCTCCCGCCCGCGGCAGCGGCCGGACAGCAGGTCGCCGAGATCGCCCGCGGGCTGCGGCGCCGCGGAGAAGAACCCCTGCTGCTCGTAGAAGCGGTATTGGCCCATGTCGTCGACGAGGTAGTGGTCGAGGCGCAGCGCCGCACCGGTCCACATCGCGTCGAAGTCGACGGGCAGGCCAAGGCAGCCCGGCTTGAGCCAGGCGTGCTCGATGATCGGATGCGGGTGCTTCAGGATGGGGCCGGCCGAGACGACGATGTCCGCGCCGCGGACCGCCTCCTCGGGCCCTTCGGCGGCAAGCAGGGAAATCCCCGGGAACTCGGCGCCGAGCTCGGCCATGAGGCCTCGGGCCGCGTCGGGTCGGGGATCGAAGACGCGCACCTCGCGCAAACTCTGGACCTCCGTCGCGAGCGCCCGCACCTGCGTGCGGCCCTGCACGCCGGCCCCCAGCAGGGCGGCGGTCTTCGCCTCCTTCGGTGCGAGGTGGCGGGCGGCGAGCCCGCTCACGGCGCCGGTGCGCTGCGCCGTGATCCAGGCGCAGTCCATGACGGCGATCGGGATGCCGGTGTCCGGGTCGTTGAGGATGAGGAGGCCGGTGATGTAGGGCAGGCCCTTCGGCTGGTTGAGGGGATACCCGGAGACCCACTTGACCCCCGCGGCGCGGCTGCTCGGCACCCAGGCGGGCATCGCGTGGATGAAGGCGTCCTCGTCGAGCGGATGGAGCGCCGTCTTGGCGGGCAGCTGCGTCACGCCCTGGCCCTTGTCGCGGAAGGCTCCTTCGACGATCGAGATCGTTTCGGCCATGCTCGGTCCGACCGCCGCCACGTCGGCGTAGGAAAGGTACAGGATCTCCTTGCCAAGCTGCATGCGAGAGGTCATCTCCAGTCTGGGGTCTTGCCTGCACCTCGAGTATCGCGGACAGGCGCGCCGTGGTATATAGCCGGATGCACCATGTTCAGCGACGACCGCGCTGGCAGGCGTCGCGCGAGCCGCGGCGAAGAGCCAAGGCATGCAGGAAAAGGTGCGCCGGGCGATCCTAGGCCCTGGGCAGTCGAGCCTGACCATCGAGCGCTCCCGCTTCGTCGGCTACGCGCTGCCCGCGACCGACCCCGAGGCCGCGGAAGCCGCCTTGCGGCAGATCAGGGATGAGCATCCGCAGGCGAGCCATCACTGCTTCGGCTACCGCGCGGGGCCAGGCCAGGAGCGCCAGAGCGACGACGGCGAGCCGCAGGGCACGGGCGGCTTGCCGCTGCTGGAGACGCTGCGCCGGCGGGAGATCGACGCGGGCGTGATCTGCGTCGTCCGCTACTACGGTGGACGCAAGCTCGGCCGCCCCGGCCTCTATCGCGCCTATCTCGGCGCGGGCGTCGCCGCGCTCGACGCGGCCTCCTGCGGCCGTCTGGTGCCCGGAACGCGCTACGAGGCGGAGGTGGCCCATCTTGAGCGGCTTCCGCTCGAGCGGGCGGTGCAGGCGGCCCATGGCGTCGTGCTCGACGAAGAGTTCGCCGAGCGGGTGCGCGTGGGGTTCTGGCTGCCGCAGGGCGGCACGGCGGACGATCTGCTGCGGCTGGCCCCGGGCGCCGGTCGCGCGGTGGCGGTGGGCGAGGAGACGAGAGCGGTCCCGGATCAAGAGGGAGGTGGGCCGGCCTGAGGGCCGGCGTGGCATGGAAGTGGGTTTTGTCGGTCTCGGCGTGATGGGCAGGTACATGGCGGCGAACCTCATGAAGGCGGGACACCGCGTGACGGTCTACAACCGGACGAGCGGCAGGGCGGACGAACTGGCGGCGACGGGCGCGGGTGTGGCGGCGTCTCCGCGCGAGGCCGCCATGGGGCGCGACGCCGTGATCACAATCGTGACGGACGACGCCGCGGTGCTGGCCGTGAGCGAGGGCTCGGACGGCGTGCTCGCGGGTCTTGCCGCGGGAGCGCTCCTGATCGATATGTCGACGATCTCGCCCGAGACCGCGCGCCGTGTGGCCGCGGGTGCGCAGGCCGTCGGCGCCGGCTATCTCGACGCGCCCGTGACCGGCGGCGACATCGGAGCGCGCGACGGCACCCTGACGATCATGGCGGGTGGCCGCGAGCAGGATTTCGTAGCGGCCCTGCCGCTGCTCCAGGCGATGGGCAAGCGGATCGTGCGCATCGGCGAGGCCGGGGCCGGCCAGACCATGAAGCTTGTCGCGAACCTCGTCTCCGGCCTGACGCTGATGGTGGCCGCCGAAGGCATCGCGCTCGGGCTCAGGCTCGGCCTCCCGCTTGACCTCCTGAACGAGGTGCTGCCGAATTCGTCCGCGCAGTCGTTCGAGGTGCGCAAACTGCTCGACCGCTACGGGGACGATGCCTGGCTGCCCGGTTTCTCGGTGCAGAACCGCCTCAAGGATCTGCGTCTCGCGGTGGAGATGGCCAAGGCCTCCGGCGTCGACCTGCCGCTCGCCGAGCCGGCGCTGGCCCGCTACCGCGCCCACGCCGACGATGGCGCGGGGGAGCTCGACGAATCGAGCTACCTCAGGCGGCTCCTCGGCTGACGATGGCCGCCGCGGGCGTCCGGGCGGATACCATCGTCGTGGTGGGAGCGGCGCTGCTGGAACTGCGCTTCAAGGTGGAGCGGCTGCCCAGCTCCGGCGGCGACGTGCTTGCCCACGGGTTCGAGGTGCGCGTCGGCGGCAGCGCCGTCAACGTGGCGCGCACCCTGCAAGGGCTGGGCTGCAGCCCGCTGCTCGTGCTCCATCGCGGCGAGGGCCCCTTCGATCGCATGGTCGGGCAGGAGCTCGAGCGGCTGCGGTTGCCGGTGCGCGGCCGACGCAGCAGGCGGCCGAGCGGCGTCACCGTGACGCTCGTCGAGCCGAGCGGCGAGCGGAGCCTCGTTTCGGCCCTTGGCGCCGAGGGATCGGTCGGTGCGGCGGACCTGCCGGGCGACGTGCATCGCGCGAAGGCCCTCTACGTCTCGGGCTACGAGCTGCTGGCCTCGCCAGACCTGGAGGCGGCGGTCGCGGCCCTGCCGGAGGACGTCCTCGTGCTTCTCGATCCCGGACCGCGCGGCGCCTGGCCGGGCAAGCTGACGGCGGCGTGGCGCCGGGCGGACGTCGTCCGGCTCAATCTCGCCGAAGCCGAGCGGCGCAGCGCGAAGAAGGGCGCCGCGGCGGCGGCCGCGGCGCTGGGTCTGGGCACGGACGTGGTGGTGAGCACGGCGGAGGCCGCGTACGTGGCGCGAGGCGGGCAGGTCACGGCGGTCACCGGCGGGGAGCGCGTCTCGCGCGATACCACGGGTGCCGGAGACGCGCACGCGGCCGGCCTCCTGGCCGGCCTGACGCGCGGGCTCGATCTTATCGCGGCCACGGCCCTGGCAAACCAGGTCGCGCGCCTGCAGGTGCTGGGCGGAAATGTCGCGGACGCCCTACGCGGTCCCTGATCGCTCAGGCGATGTGGCGCTGCAGGCGGTCAGGGTCGATGCGCAGGTGGCCCTCGGGGTCCAGGTCGACGCTGCGGTCCTGGCGGAACTCCCTGAGGACCCGCGTCACGGTCTCGCGTGAGCAGCCGATCAGCTGAGCCAGCTGGCGATGGGTGAAGTGCTGCGGCACGAAGATCGCGCGTCCGTCGGGCACGCCGCTTTCCTCGCCAAGGCGAAGCAGCGCGGCGGCAAGCTTCTGGCTCGCATCGCGGCCCGCGAGTTCCGCCATCTGCTCCTGCGACTCGCGCAGGCGCTGCGCATAGATCTGCAGGAACGCCCAGCCGATCTCCGCGCGGCGCTGAATCAGGGCGCGCAAGGCGCGCGTCTGGACGAAGGCGACGGTGGCGGGTTCGCTGGCCTCGGCCGACGCCGTGTAGGTCTCAGGGCCGAGCAGACCCGAGAGCGCGAGCACCTCGCCCGGCCGCACCATGCGGACGGTCTGCTCCTGCCCGTCGGCGGAGGTGCGGAAAGTCCGCACGGAGCCGTCGATCAGGAACGAGACGAACTCCGATTCCTCGCCTTCGATGTAGATGTAGCTCTCCTTGCGGTAACGCCGGACGGAGGCGATGTCTGAGAGGGCGCGGCGCGCCTCGGCAGGAAGGTCGCGGAACGCGGGCACGATCGAGGTCACGTCGGGCTGGTTGAGAATGGACTGCACCGCCAAGTGGTCCGCCTCCTTGCGCGCCATGGGCTGCGGCGTGGGACCGGCAGCCGTTTGAATTCATAGTACGGCGCTCAGGATAAGACAGCAACAGACCAAATGGACTTAAGGCACCGTCCAAATGGACCATTATTGGTCCATTTGGACAACGCGGCGCACGATCTCGTCGGCGCAGAAGCCGCCGGACAGCACGGCGACGGGCCGCTGGCCGAAGCGGTCGGCGCCGAAGCGCATGAGCGCCGCCAGGGTGGCGGCGCCGCTCGGTTCGACCACGAGATGCTCCTCGAAGAGCAGAAGATGCAGCGCCGCATAGAGGTCTTCGTCGTCGATGACGACCACGTCGTCGACGTACTGGCGCACGAGGGCGAGGGTCAATTCGGACGGACGGCGCGGCGAAAGGCCGTCGGCGATCGTGCGCACCTGGTCCAGCGCGACGACGCGTCCCGCGGCTAGCGAGCGCACCATGCTGTCGGCGCCGGACATGGCGACGCCGTACACCTTGACCTCCGGCCGATGGCGCTTCAGCGCGAGCGACACGCCGCCCAGGAGGCCGCCGCCGCCAATCGGCACCAGCACCGCGTCGAACGGCTGGGGTTGCAGCAGGAGCTCCATGCCCAGGGTGGCCTGGCCGGCCACCACGTCGACGTCGTCGTAGGCGTGTACGAACGTGAGGTGCTCGTCGCGCGCGATGCGGTCCGCATTGTCGGTCGCCGCCTGAAAGTCCTCGCCTTGCGCGACGATGCGCGCGCCCAGCCTGCGGATCGCGCGCACCTTGGCCTGGTTGCCGTTCTCCGGCACGCAGACGGTGGCCGGGATGCCGAAGCGATCGGCGGCGTACGCGACGGCCATGCCATGGTTGCCGGCGGACGCGGTGACGACGCCGTCCACGTGGCCCTCTTCCCGCAGATGCAGGATGCGGTTCAGGGCGCCACGGATCTTGAAGACGCGGATCGGCTGGAACATCTCCAGCTTCAGGAGGACATCGCCGCCGACGGCCTCGCGAGCGGCCACCGAGGGCTGAAGGGGTGTCGGCACCAGATAGCGCGCGAGCCGCGCCTGCGCGGCGAGGACATCGCTGAGCCGGACGTCAGCCTCCAACTGCCGATCTCCTCCTCAGGACTCGTGATCCACCAATTCAGCCAGCCGGGCCGGGGCTCCTGCAGCCGCGCGGCAAAGGGATCCCGGCCGTCTTTCTAGAATGCCACAGCGAATGGGGCCCGGAGGTGCAGGGATTGCGCATCGTTCCCGCAGACATCATCGCCGCCGAACGGCGGATCGGACCGAGCGTGTGGCCGACGCCCCTGATGCCCGACGCGGCTCTCGAGGCTCGCCAGGGCGCGCCCGTGTGGCTGAAGCTCGAGTGCTGGCAGCGCACGGGTTCCTTCAAGGTGCGCGGCGCGTCGAATGCGATGCGTCTTCTTGGCGATGAGGATCGCCGACGCGGCGTGCTGGCGGTGTCCGCCGGGAACCACGCCCAGGGGGTCGCCCTCGCGGCCCGGGAGGCGGGTGTGTCGGCCCTGATCGTGATGCCGGAGACGGCCTCGCGCGTCAAGATCGAGGCGGTTCGGCAGCTTGGCGCCGAGGTGCGGCTGCTCGGGCGGGACTATGACGAGGCGGAGGCCGCCTGGCCCGCTGTGGCGCAGGAGACGGGACGCGCGCTCGTCCATCCGTTCATGGATCCGGCGGTGATCGCGGGGCAGGGCACCGTAGGCCTCGAGATCGCCTTGGAGCGCCCGGGGGTGCGTCAGGTGCTGATCCCGGCCGGGGGCGGTGGCCTTTCGGTGGGATCGGCGATCGCTCTCAAGGCCCTTCTGCCCGAGGTGCGTGTCTACGGCGTGCAGACGGAGGCATCGCCGCCTCTTGTGGCATCCTACAAGGCGGGACGCCACGTGGCAGTGACCTACGGCCCGTCCATCGCGGACGGCCTGCACGGCGACACCACGTCGGAGATGGTCGACCTGGCGCTTCGCCACGTCGACGGCGTGCTCGAGGTTACGGAAGCCTCCACGCGCCGCGCGATGCGCTACCTCTTCCGAACGCACCGCATCGTCGCCGAGGGGTCAGCCGCCGTCGGTGTGGCGGCGCTCCTCGACGGCCTGGCACCCGACGGCGAGACCGCCGTGGTCGTCACGGGGCGCAACATCGCGCCCGAACTCTTCCAGTCGGTGCTCGCCGAGGAGGTGACGGCATGAGGACGGCACGCTTCCGGGAACGCCTCTTCGCGTTCCTTGTCGACGCGGTGCTTGTCGGCGTGATCGGACACCTGCTCGGGCTGCCGATTCTGGCCTGGGCCGCGCTGGGCGTCGTCTACATCGCGTTGTCGCTGCTTGTGCTGCGCGGCCGCACTCCGGGCAAGGTCCTGTTGCGGCTGCGGGTCGTCGGCCAGCGGGCGGAGCGCGGCGGACTGCGCCTCTGGCAGGTCGTCCTGAGGCCGATCCTCTACGTGGTCGAACTGGCTCTGCTCTGCGGGGGCTTCCTCGTGGCGCTCGTGGCCCGCGACCGCCTGGCGCTGCACGACATGCTGCTCGACACGCGCGTCGTCAAGGTGACGCGCGGCTGATTTGGACCTTCCGGGCTCGTCCGCTATCATGAATGCAGACGTTTCCCGGGAGGTGGAAGGCCGTGGCAGAGTCCCGCGTGCGCGTGACGTTCTGCACCTCGTGAGGCTACGCGACGCATGCCGCCCGTGTGGCGGAAGAACTGGCGACGCGGTTCGGCGAGCAGCTGCAGGCGATCACGCTGCAGCCCTCGCATGGAGGCATCTTCGAGGTGACGCTCGGCGAGCGGGTGCTGTTCCGCAAGGCGGATGAACAGCGCTTCCCCGACCAGGGCGAGATTGGCGAACTCGTGGCGGCGAGCCTGGGCTAGAGCCCCAGGACCTCGGCGAGGAGTTCGGGATCGAAGCCGGGCAGGGCCACGCCGTTGACAACGATGGTGGGCAGCGCGTCGCTGCCCATCTCTGCGAGATCGGCCAGGAGCGCAGGATCCCGGCGCACGTCGCGCTCGCTTGCCGCGATGCCGTGGCGCCTGAGGAAGGCCTGCGCGGCCAGGCAGGCGGGGTCCTCGGGATCGAGGTAGAGGATCACGTCCTGCAGGTAGGGCACTCTGTGGCCTCCGATTCGGCTCGTGCGGGCGGCGTCGGCCCCCGCGGAACGTTCGAGCGAGGAGTGATCTGCTTGGCCATCGTACGCAAGGGAGAGCACACGTTCAAGGGAAAGCCGCTGACGCTGATCGGTCCGAGACTGGGACCCGGCGACCGTTTGCCGGAATTCACCGTGCTCGACCAGTCGTTCAGCCCCGTGAAGGCGGGGGACACGCCGGGCAAGGTGCGGATCTTTTCGGTCGTGCCGTCGCTCGACACGCCGGTCTGCGACCTCCAGGCCAAGCGCTTCAACGCGGAGGCCGCGAAGTTTGGCGACAGGGTCGCCGTGTACACGGTGAGCGCCGACACGCCGTTCGCGCAGGGCCGCTGGTGCGGCGCGGCGGACGCGAAGAACATGCAGGTGCTCTCGGACCTCTACGACCGGAGCTTCGGCGATCACTTCGGCGTCCACATCGAGGAGATGGGTCTCCTCGCGCGATCGGTGTTCGTCTGCGACGCCGACGGCATCGTGCGCTACGTCGAGTACGTGCCCGAGTTCACCAACCTGCCGGATTACGAGCGGGCTCTCGAGGCCGTGCGCAACCTGCTCTGATGTCCGGCCCGGGACGCCGCCCGCCCGACGGGCGGCGTCTTCGCGCGGGTGCGTTCCGGCTGTGCCCGCCGGGGCCCTCCCCGGCGAGTCCGGCAGGGGTTGGCCGCGAGACAAGGAATTGTCACGTAAGCGTCAGATTGTAAGGGAAGTAAGGAAACGGAGGTAGCCTTGTGCTAGCCGGTCCCCAGCCAACCATCGCTTCCGGGGCGACGGCCACGAGGTCATCGACGCCCTGGAGGCGCCTGCTGCACCATCCGCTCGTCTGGAGCGGGCTGGCCATCCTGCTCTTTCTGCTCCTCTTCGCGTTCGTCGCGCCGATCTTCTACCACAAGGACGTCAACACGGTGAACGTCGCGCAGATGTTCATGCCGCCGAGCCACGCCTATCCGCTCGGGACCGACGCCCTGGGCGAGAACGAGCTTGGCCAGTTGATGATCGGGGGCCAGGTTCCGATCTGGACCGGCTTCCTCGCGGCCTTCGCCGCGACCGTCCTGGGGGTTGCGGTGGGCATCGCGGGCGGCCTGGGCGGACGCCTTCTCGATGGCGTCATGATGCGGCTCGCGGACGGCGTGCTCGGCGTGCCCCAGGTGGTCGCGATCCTGCTGATCGAGAGCATTTTCGGCATCCACATCGGCCTGCTTGTGCTGGTGTTCGTCCTGACCGCCTGGCCTTTGACGGCCAGGGTGATGCGGGCAGAAACGCTGGCGCTGCGGGTCACGCCGTTCATCGAGGCGGCGCGCGCCGAAGGGTCGCAGCCGTGGCGCATCCTCCTGCGGCATGTGCTGCCGAATCTCTTCGACGCGCTCGTCGCGACCTTCCAGACCCAGTTCACGAACGCCGTGCTCGTCCTGGCGATCGCGTCGTTCGTCGGCGCCGGCATGGGGGCGCCGTGGAACTGGGGCTCGATGATCTACGAGAACCAGGACGCTCTCCTGGCGGGGCAGTGGTGGCTGATCGTCCTGCCCGGCGCCCTCTTCGCGCTGCTCGTCGTCTCCGTCTACCTGATCGGCGAGGGGCTGCGCGCGGCTTTCAACCCGCAGGCCGAGCTGCGCCGGGAGGCGGCGTCGTGAGGGGGCTCCTCGGCTACCTGGCGGGCCGCCTCGTGCAGGTTGTCCTGACCCTGCTCGGCGTCAGCCTGGTGACGTTCGCCCTGGTGCACGCCATGCCGGGCAATCTCGCGCAAGAGATGCTCGGCCGGCAGGCGACGCCCGAACGCGTTCGCCAGTTGACGGCCCTCCTCGGCATCGATCAGCCGCTTCCCGTCCAATACGTGCGCTGGCTCGGCGTCCTCGTGTCGCCAGCGGAACTGCGCGGCCTGGGCGCGATCACGGTGCCGACGCTTGAACTGCTTGGCCTCGCCGGCGGCATCGCGCTCTTCGTGGCGCTGGCCTTGGCGAGTCTGCAGGCCCGCCTGCGCGGCAGTTTCCTGGACCGCCTGCTCGGCATCGTCACCTACGCGCTCTACACGCTGCCGTCCTTCTGGGTCGGGCTGATGCTGCTCTGGTGGTTCGCGGACTGGCTGCTCTGGCTGCCGGCCACTGGCCCGCAGCCGGCGGGGCAGAGCGTGGCGAGCTGGTGGCTGCGCATGATCCTGCCGGTGGTGACGCTGGTCCTGGCCACCGTGGCGAGCTGGTCGACGCTGTTCCGTGCGGCGATCGAGGACGCCCTGCGTTCGGACTACGTGCGGACGGCCAGGGCGAAGGGCCTCTCGGATCGGCAGGTGCTGCGGCGCCACGCGCTGCGGCCGGCCGCGCTGCCGGTGATCACGGTGGTGGGCATGTCGCTGCCGACGATGTTCAACAACGTCGTGGCGATCGAGCTCGTCTTCGCCATGACAGGGCTCGGCAGCACGCTGGTCAGCGCGGTGTGGGGGCTGCAGTACGGCACGGCGGGCTACCTCGTGCTGGTCATCGCCGCCGTGACGGCCCTGGGCAGCCTGCTCGCGGACGTCCTCTACGCGTTCGCGGATCCGCGCATCCAGTTCGCCTAGCGGCGCCTCCGCGGAGCGCCGCGCGCAAGCCTGGCACAGCAAAAGGACCGGCCCGCGCGGGGGCCGGTCCTTTTGCTGTCTACGGCTCAGTCTTCGCGCAGATAGGCGACCGCGAGGCGCGCCGTTGCGAGGAGTGCGTCCTCGTGCGTGCGCTCGTGGGTGTGGCTCGCGTCGACGCCCGGCCCGAACAGCCCGATGCGCACGTCGCGTCCGCTGCGGGCCGCGGCGGTGGCGTCCGAGGCGTAGTACGGGTAGACGTCCTGGACGTACGGGAGACCCTCGGCTTCGGCCAGCGCGACGAGGCGCTGGCGGACGCTGAAGTCGTAGGGGCCGCCACTGTCCTTGGCGCAGATCGTGACGTGGTGCTCGTCCGATGCCTGTCCCGCTCCGACCGCCGCCATGTCGACGGCAACGATCTCGTCGACCTCCTCGGGAATGCCGGCCGGCGCACCTTGCCCGACCTCCTCGTAGACGCTGAAGTGGAGGTAGGTGGTACGCGGCGGAGCCGCTCCGCCCGCCACCTCGCGCGCTGCAGCGAGGAGGGCCGCAGCGCAGGCCTTGTCGTCGAGGAAGCGGGACTTGACGAAGCCGCTCGGCGTGACCTGCGCGCGCGGGTCGAGGACGACGAAGTCGCCGGGGCGCACGCCGGCGGCGAGGGCGTCATCGCGGCTCTGGACGCTGCGGTCCAGGCGAAGGCGCATCTCCTGCCAGGTCCGCTTCTGCTCTTCGTAGCGCGGGCCGAAGACGTGCGTCGACGCGCATTCGGGGAGGATGGTGCCGCTGATCGGACCCGCCGCGGTCCAGACCTCGACGTAGGCCCCGTCGCAGGAAGGGGCCGGCAGGCCGCCGACAGGGCTCAGGCGCAGCCGTCCGTCCGCCATGACCTCGGCGACGACCGCCGCGAGGGTGTCGACGTGCGCGGTG
>JAJZIE010000012.1 GCA_021810725.1 Bacillota bacterium
TATCGAAGCTCCGATGTGCTGCTGGCCCTGCGGGACCGCAGCCGCCTGCGCGGCAAGTGCCGCATCTGCGAATACCGGGAGGTCTGCGGCGGCTCCCGCAGCCGCGCCTACGCCGTCACGGGCGACTACCTCGAAAGCGACCCCTACTGCCCGCACCAGCCGGATCCGGCGGCCGGCTACCGCCAGGTCCGATCGGACGCCCGCGATCGGCGCGCGGCTGTCGCCGCGTCACGCTAAGGCGTCAGTCCACGGCTTCCCTTTCGAGGACTTCGCGCAACACCGGCACCTGGCAATGCGTGAGATCGCGGGTGGCGGTCAGGAGAGCGACGGGACGCTCCTGGCCAAGGCGCCTCAGCTCCGCCAGCGCGGCACGTGCGGCGGTGCCCTCCAGCTCCTCGAGGTAACGCCGGCGGAACTCCACCTGCTCCTCGGGGTTGGCGTGGTACCAGTTGCGCAGGCCCTGGGACGGCGCGGCCTCCTTGAGCCAGACATCCCAGGGCGCGCCTTCCTTGCGCACGCCGCGCGGCCAGAGCCGGTCCACCAGGACGCGCGAGGCGCCCGGCGGCGTCTCGTCGTAGATGCGGCCGATCAGGACCACCAAAGGGTCGTCCCCCTTTCCATCCTGTCGAGCTTGAAGGTGCAGCGCCGTGGGGCGACTGCACCTTCATCATCGTTCTCGTGCGCGGGGCGGTCCGGTCACGCGTCACAGCATGAGCGCCGCTCTTCTATGCGCGCTTCGCCGAGACGACCCGCTCGACCGAGTAGACGTCCGGCAGATGACGCAGTCGCTCGATGATGCCGCGCAGTTCGCCGAGGTGATGGATCTCCATGACCACCTGCACGAGGGCGGTGCGGTTGCGGTAGCCGCGGGCGCGGGCCGAGAGAATGTTGAGCCTCGTCTCCGCCACCGCCTGCGCGACATCCGCCAAGAGTCCGGCGCGGTCCAGGGCGTGCACCTCGATCTCGACGGGGTAGTTCTGCTGCAGGCCCTGGTCCCAGGTGACCTCGACGATGCGGTCCTGCTCCGAGAGGAGCGCCTTCGCGTTCGGGCATTCGGCCCGATGCACCGTCACGCCCTTGCCGCGCGTCACGTAGCCGATGATCGGGTCGCCCGGCACCGGCGTGCAGCAGCGCGAAAAGCGCACCAGGAGATTGTCCGCGCCGCGCACGCGCACGCCGTTCATCGGCTTGCCGTAGTCGGCGAACGCCTGCTTGTCTTCCTCCGGAATGGCGATCGGCGGCTCCGGCAGCCTGTCCTTGAGCCGCGTCACCACCTGTGGCGCCGAGAGGCCGCCGTAGCCGACGGCGGCGAAGAGGTCGTCGACGCCGCCGTAGTGCAGGCGCCTCGCCATGTCGTCGAGCCATTCGGTCCTCAGCAGTTCCGCGGGATCGAGGTTGACGCGCCGGGCCTCGCGCTCGACCATGTCACGTCCGAGCTTCGCGTTCTCCTCGCGGTTCTTGGCCTTGAACCAGGAGCGGATGCGCGAGCGCGCCGACGATGTCTGCACGAACTGCAGCCAGTCGAGCGACGGTCCCTGGCTGGACTTCGACGTCAGGATCTCGACGATGTCGCCGTTCTCGAGCTTGTGGTCGAGCGGCATGATGCGACCGTTGATACGCGCTCCGACGCAGTGGTGCCCGATGTCGGTGTGGATGCGGTAGGCGAAGTCGACAGGCGTCGCGCCGGCCGGCAGGTTGTGCACCTGGCCCTTGGGCGTGAAGACGAAGACCTCGTCCGCGAAGAGGTCGATCTTGAGCGTCTCCAGGAACTCGCGGGCGTCGCGCAGATCCCCCTGCCACTCCAGCAGCTGGCGCAGCCAGCCGAGCTTCTGGTCGAAGCTCGGATCGGACCGCCCCTCCTTGTACACCCAATGCGCCGCGATGCCGAACTCCGCCGTGCGGTGCATCTCCTCGGTTCGGATCTGCACCTCCACCGGCAGCCCGCCCGGCCCCACCACCGTCGTGTGCAGGCTCTGGTACAGGTTCGGCTTCGGCATGGCGATGTAGTCCTTGAACCGGCCAGGGATCGGCGTGTACATGGTGTGGACGATGCCGAGCACGCCGTAGCAGTCCTTGACCGATTCGACGATGACGCGCAGGGCGACGAGGTCGTAGATCTCGCTGAAGTCCTTGCCCTGCTTCATCTTGTTGTAGATGCTGTAAAAGCTCTTGGGTCGCCCGGA
Organism: Bacillota bacterium; assembly: GCA_021810725.1. GTDB lineage: Bacteria > Bacillota > Sulfobacillia > JAJZYS01 > JAJYTV01 > JAJZQO01. The sequence goes on from JAJZIE010000012.1 coordinate 2,184, forward strand.
GATGTCGGCCTGCACGCCGTGCTCCAGCAGCTCGCGCAGGAGATCCTGCGCCACCTGCTCGATGTAGCGCTCGCGATCGCCGCGTCGCTGGCGCACGAGTTCCGCGATGGTCTGATAGGCCTCGGGCTCGAGATAGCGGAGCGAGAGGTCCTCGAGCTCCCACTTGAGCCGGTAGATGCCGAGCCGATGCGCCAGGGGCGCGTAGATTTCGAGCGTCTCCTGGGCGATCCGCCGCTGCCGCGCGGCCTGGAGGTGCTTCAGGGTGCGCAGGTTGTGCAGACGGTCCGCGAGCTTGATCAGGATGACGCGCACGTCCTGCGCCATCGCGAGGAACATCTTGCGCAGGTTCTCGGCTTCCTGCTCGAGCTGCGAGCGGTCCTCGAGCAGCGACAGCTTGGTCACGCCATCGACGAGCTGGGCCACCTCCGGCCCGAACGTGCGGCCGATCTCCTCGAGACTCGCCGACGTGTCCTCGACCACGTCGTGGAGAAAGGCGGCCTGCAGCGTCACGGCGTCCATCTCGAGATCCGCCAGGATCTCCGCCACCGCTTCCGGGTGGATGATGTAGGGCTCCCCGGACTGTCTCAGTTGCCCCTCGTGGAAATGCGCGGCGAAGGTGTGGGCGCGCGCGACCTCCTCCCGCTCATGCGGCGTCAGGTATTCGAGCTTCGAAGCCACGTCGCTCCAGGGCAAGGTCGCACCACCTTTCGAAGCCGGTTTCTAAGAGACTACGCGTCGATCTGCACGAGCGTCCTCAAAGGCATCTCGCCGAGCTGCTGCCTGCCGCCGAGAAAGCTGAGTTCCACCAGGAAGCCTAGCCCTACCGGCACACCTCCGACGCTGCGGATCAGTTCCATCGTTGCCAGGACCGTCCCGCCGGTCGCGAGGAGGTCGTCGACGACCAGCACGCGCTGGCCGGGGCGGATGGCATCCACGTGCAGTTCCAGCGCCGCCGAGCCGTATTCGAGCTCGTAGTCCTGCCGGATCGACTGGTACGGCAGGCGGCCCGGCTTGCGCACGGGAACGAAGCCGATGCCGAGCTCGGCCGCGATCGGCGCCCCGACCAGGAACCCGCGCGCCTCGGGGGCAGCGACCACGTCGGCGCCGAGTTCCCGCGCAAAGCCCGCGAGTTCCTCGATCGCCGCCCGGTAGCTCGGACCATCCGCAAGCCACGGCGTGATATCGATGAACTGGATGCCCGCGCGCGGAAAATCTGGCACGGTACGCAGCGGTGGACGTCCTTGCATGCACAGTGGCCTCCGGCTTGCGCCGGCAGGCCGCGCCCCCTTCGCTCGAATCTCTCGCATGGCCGAACACACAAAGTGCAGGCCCGAGTCGAACGGCCCGGGCAAGCGCGTGACGGCATTCTCAGAATAGCCGAATTGGCCAGCGCAAGGAACCGTGTCAGCCCACGCCCAAGGCCTCGGTGTCCGAAAGCGATCGGCAAAGTTCCTCGAATTGGCCGTACCAGACGCCGGCGCTTTCGGCGAATGTCCGGGCGCGCTGCCGGAATGCCGCCAGCAGCCGCGAGTCCTCGAGCCTGACGGGGTGGGGCGTCATACCTTGCGGGGTCACGAGGCCCAGTTCCCGGAAGACGAGATAGGGAACAAGCTCCGTCGGCGCCTCCGGCGGCGCCGCGAACTTTTGCGCGGGCCACAGCCGCATCTGCCGGTACGCCTGCCTGAGGTCATCATCCGTCGGCGCCCAGGCGGCAGCCGCCTGGCCGAGGCCATGTTCATCGAGCGGCCTGTAGGCCAGCACCAGGCGCCGGCCGGCCGCCACGGCGCGCAGTTCAATCGGGGAGGCCGCCCGCTCCATCGCGACCACGGTCTCGATCGGCAGGAACGGCGCGGGGTGCGGCCCCACCACGCCCTTGAGGCGGCCGCTGCGGTAGAGCTCCGTGAGCTCCCCGGGGGCGTCGGCGCTCGGGTAGAAGCCCTCGCCGAACGCCGCCGCCGCTCGGCCCACCGTCAGCCCGTCGAGGGTGTAGTAGTGGCAGAGCCCCAGGACTTCTCCCGGACCCATGCCGCGCCGATCCAGCACTGCGGCCGCCCCGGGACCGGGCACGATCCTGGGCGGCAGGGCCGCCTGCCGGCGCAGTTCGGCCATGGCGCTCGGCGCCCGCTCGACGACGCGCAGGCGCGCCCTGCGCTCGCCCTGGAACGTGTCCGCCTCCAGCGCGGCGACGAGGTCCACGCGATCCACTCCGACTTCGCCGGCCCGCCAATGCAGCGCGACGCTCTCGCCGGAGCGGTCGCGCAGGCGCAGGCGCCGATGCCGCCCGTCACCGATCGCCCTGTCCTCGAGCACCTCCACGTCCTCGATCAGCCATTGGGGCTGAGGTTGTCCCGGCCCGAACGGTCGCAGGCGCTCCAGCCCGTCGACGACGGCAAGCCCCGCGTCGCCCAGCCGCAGGCGCGCGTCCACGCGCCTCGGCTCCGGTACGGGCGGATGGCTGTGGTAGTAGGTCTCGAGGGCACCCTTGAGCTCCCCCAGCGCGCCCGCGTCGAGATGAAATCCCGCCGCGCCCGGATGGCCGCCGAATTCCGCAAGACAGCCTCTTGCCGCCGTCAGGGCCTCGAGCAGCGGCGCCCCGGCCGGCGCGCGGGCGCTCCCGTAGGCGACGCCGCCTTCGACGCTCATGACGAAGGCGGGCAGAGAGAACTCGTCCACCAGGCGGGCGGCGACGATGCCGATGACGCCGCGATGCCAGCCCTCGCCGTGGACGACCACGCAGGATGCCCCTGGCGGCACCTGCGCCATGGCCTCGCGCGAGACATCCTGCTCCAAGGTGCGGCGCTGGCGGTTCAGGCGCTCTAGGCGCTGCGCGATCTCGCCGGCCTCGCCGAGCCCTGCCTGCAGGAGGCGGAAGGCGAGATCGGGATGGTCCAGCCGGCCGCTCGCGTTGAGGCGCGGCGCCAAGACAAAGGCCGCCGTCTCCTCGTCGATCGGCCCCTGGAAGCGGGCGGCCTGCAGGAGGGCGGCGATGCCTGGTCGCGGATGCTCGCCCATGCGACGCAGGCCCGTGCGCGCGATCCGCCGATTCTCGCCCTGGAGCGGCACCTGATCCGCGAGCGTGCCGAGCGCGGTGAGATCGAGAAGTTCCTCGCTCCGGCTTCCGAGCCACGCCCGCGCCAGCTGCAAGGCGACGCCGGCGCCGGAGAGCCAGCGCAAGGGGTGCTCCCTGTCGAGGCTGCCCGGGTGCGCCATCGGCGCCGCGGGCAGGACGTCCCCTTGCAAATGGTGATCGGTGATCCAGAGCCGTACGCCGAGCTCCGCCGCCACCTGGGCGGCCGCGTTTGCCGAGACGCCGCAATCGACCGTCAGGATGCCGCCGATCCCCTCGCCATGAAGGCGGCGCACCGTCTCGCTCTTGAGGCCGTAGCCGTCCCGCAGCCGATGCGGCAGGAACACCTCCGGCCTGTGCCCGAGAGACTCCACGGCACTAGCGGCGATCGCCGCGCCGGTGATGCCGTCGACGTCGTAGTCGCCATGGATCGCGAGTCGTCCGCCGCGGCGCAAGAACTCCGCCACTTCCTCGACGATCCGCGCGATCCCGGGCAATTCCTGCCAGGGGGGCGCCGCCTCCGTCTCCGCGAGCCGCGGCAGGTCCTCGGGCAAGAGACCCCGCGCTGCCAGCAGGCGCGCCACCGCAGGCTCCTCCCCATTGGCGACGTGCCGCAGCAGGAGGTCCTGCGGCAGATCGGCAAGGCGAAGCGGCAGGATCCCTGCCGGGGTCACTCGGCCTCGTCCTCCGGGTTCACGTGCACGTGCACCGCGGCCACCTCGGGATGTTGCGCCATGATGGCCTCCTTCACATCGGTCGCGACGTCATGCCCCGCGCGCACCGTAAGGTCGCCACGCACGGCGATCTCCATGTCCACCAGCACCTGCGCGCCCATGTAGCGCCCGCGGATGCCGCTGACACGGCGCACCTCGTGCCTCGCCGCGGCGTCGCTGCGCAGGGCGTCCAGGAGCGCGCGGTCGTCGAAGCGGTCCATCAGGTCGGCGACCGCCTGGTTCACCAGTTCCCAGCCGCTGTAGATCACGAGCAGAGAAACGATCATCGCGAGCAGCGGGTCAAAATAGGTGGCGACGGTCCTGGCGAGCAGGATGCCGGCCAGCGCGGCGACCGAGCCGAAGACATCCATGCGGTGGTCCACCGCCGAGGCGCGCAGGGCCTTCGAGTGGTTGAGGTCCGCCGCGCGCTGGCTGAGCCAGACCATGCCTTCTTTCAGCACGAGGGAGATGCCTGCCACGTAGGCCGCGATCAGGCCCGGGACCGGCTGGTGTCCTACGTAGAGCGCCTTGGCGGACTCGTAGAAGATTTCGACACCGGCCAGCAGCAGCAGGATACCCACGATCTTGGCCGCGACCGACTCAGCCTTCTGGTGTCCGTACGGATGCTCGAAATCCGGCGGCACATGGCCGACGCGCACGCCGATGGCCACGGCCAGACTCGCGCCGACGTCCGCCAGGTTGTGCAGGCCATCCGCCAGCAGAACCTGCGCCTGCGCCACGATGCCGATCACGATCTTCAGAACCGACAGCACGACGTTGACGGCTACCCCCAGGCCGCCCGCCAGGCGACCCAGGCGCTCCGGCCGCATGCAGCCACCCCCACCCCATGAATTTAGTCGAAGTGTGGAGGGAGAGCCAAGGTGCAACTAGCCGCGCATCCCTGCCGCCGCACAGGCCAGGACCGCCAGGATGCCCAGAACGCGCACCGCTCGGGCCATCGCGCTGCCGCGCACCTCCGCCGGAACCTCGGCCGGGTCGGCCGCCAGCCACCATGCGCCCGCTCCAAGCCAAGGTCCGAGGACGCGCCCGAAGACGACGAAGGAGAGCGCTTCTGCGATGCCTCCACGGGTGCCCGCGAAGTGAAATGCGAGCCCCTCGCTGAGGACGCCGACGACCAGCGCGGCAGCTGCCCAGAGCACGGAGCCCTGGGCGAGGGCGAGCGTCAGGGCGGCGCCGGCTCCGGCCAGAAGGCCCGTCAGCGGCACCCCGAGCAGGGTCAGAAAAGTGAGGACGAAGCCGAATGCGCCTGCGGCAAGGTTCATGGTGCGAGCATCCCACCTGGGGCCACAGCCTATGAATGCGAGAGCTCAAGTCGCATGCCGTCGCGTGCCGCCAGGACCTCGGCACCGCTCTCCGACGCGACGAAGGCCGCGATCTCGTCCGCATCCGGACCGGCGCTCTGGTCGAAGTGGGTGATGACCGCCCGCTTCACTCCTGAACGGCGAAGAAGGTCGGCCGCGCCGATCGCCGTCAGGTGACGGTGGGCGTGCTGCCAGAAGAAGCTTATGTTGAGCACCGCGAGGTCGGCACCCCGCATCGCGCGCACGAGTTCCTCTCGCACCCCCACGATCGCGCTCGGCAGGACCAGAGCTTCTCCACCTCGCACCTCCCGCAAGACGCCCGTGGCATCGCGATAGCTGCGCACGTAGGAGGCGTCGGAGCTGTAGGCGATCGTCATGCCGCCGCCGCGCACCACAAGGCCGTAGTTCTCGGGCCCATGCTCGACCCGGAACGGCGTGACCGACAGCGGGCCGATCGGCAGCGCTACACCTTCCCGCCATGTGGCGATGTCCGGGCCGCCCTGATACCAGGGACTTGGCTCCTCGCCGCGATGGAACCGCCCGACCAGTCCGCCGCGCAGGGCCTCGTCCGGCAGAGCGAGGATGCCCTGGCGGCGCGACATGCCGCGGCACATGCCTTCGATCAGCGCGCCGGCGGCGAGATAGTGGTCCGTGTGACCGTGCGAGATCAGCACGGCGGCAAGGCGCCTGCTGTCGAGATGCGCCCGCGCGGCGTGGAACGCGGCGCCCGGGCCCGGATCGACGGCGATCGCCACTCCGGCGAGGTTGAGCCAGAGGCCTCCCGTGCGGCGCCTCTGTCCGATCACTCCCGACGGGTTGCCGCCCGTGCCGAGAAAGTGCAGGAAGTCTCCCCGCTCGGGGGAGACTTCCTCGCTGCGCAGCCAGTGGGCAACCCGCGTGGTGCGGGCCTGGCTGCGTTCAAAGAGACGTTTCGCGTCGGAGTTCACCGTTCGGCCTTGGCGGTCCTGCGCGAAGCGGGTGCGGACGCGCGCTCGTTCGCGTCGACCCAGAGGTACCAGAGGGGGCTCGCGAACAGGATCGACGAGTAGGCGCCGAACACGACGCCGATCAGGATGGCCGCCGAGAGGTCCTGCGTCGTCGCGCCGCCGAAGATCAGCAGCGCGAGCATGGCCAGGATCACGACGACCGCCGTGATGATCGACCGGGCAAGGGTCTGGTTGAGTGAGCGGTTCGTCAGCTCCTTGAGTGACTCCCCGCGCTTTCTGAGGCGCATGTTCTCGCGGATCCGGTCGAAGATGATGATTCGGTCGTTCAACGAGTAGCCGATGATGATCAGCACGGCCGGCACGATGTTCTGACTGATCTGGAAGTGGATCAAGGCCACAAGCCCGATCGTCACGATGGCATCGTAGAAGATGGCCGCGATGCCGGTGAGGGCGAATCGGAAGTCGAAGCGGATCATCATGTAGAGGACGATCGCGAGCGAGGCGATCAAGACGGCCAGGATACCGGCCTTGACGAGTTCGTTCGAGAAGGTGCCGGTCACCTTGTTGAGGCCGGTGATCTGGTACTTGCCCACCTGCGACGTAAGGGCGTTCTGCAGGTCGTAGCGGGCATGCTCGGAGAGGGACGGGGTCTCGAGCAGCACCGTGCGCGACGTGTGGCCGGTCTCGGTGCCGACGAGCTGGATGACCGAGTTGCCGATGTGCTGCTTGTCCAGCACGGAGCGAAGCTGCTCCGCGCTCACCGGCTTCTGGAACGTCAGGTTGTAGGTGATGCCGCCGGTGAAGTCGATGCCGAGGTTGAGGCCCCGCACAAAGAGGCTGCCAACGGCGATGACCAGGACCACCAGGGAGACGATGAACCAGGTGCGGCGGTGTCCGATGAAATCGAAGTGCGGCATTGGTCTCACTTCCCCCCTTAGCCCAGGAACAGTTTCTGGTTGCGCACGAGCACGGTGTCCTCGGAAAGGCGCAGGAGGTAGCGCGTCACGCCGACGGCGGTGACGAAGCTCGCGAGCACACCGATGATCAGCGTGACGGCGAAACCGCGCACCTCGCCGGTGCCGAAGTAGTAGAGCACGGCGGCGGCGATCACGGTCGAGACGTTCGAGTCCATGATCGCGCGAAGGGCGTTCTTGAAGCCGTGGTCGATCGCCGCGCCCAAGGTTCTCCCGGCACGCAGCTCATCTCGGATACGGGCGAAGATGATGACGTTCGCGTCGACCGCGATGGCCGCCGAGAGGATGATACCGGCGATGCCCGGCAGGGTCAGCACGGCGCCGAACGCGACGAGTGCCCCGACGACGAGGATCAGGTAGATGGCGAGCGCGACGTCGGCGATCAGGCCGGCGTAACGGTAGATGCCGAGCATGATGAGGACGATCAGCGCCATGGCGATCAGGATCGCGACCGCGCTGGCGTGGATCGAATCCTGGCCGAGGGTCGGCGAGACCGACTGCGCGTCGATGATGCGCATCGGGATCGGCAGGGCACCCGAGTTGAGGAGGTCCGCTGTCTGCTGGGCCTGCTTGAGGCTCGAGAAGCCGCCCGAGATCATGGCCTGGCCATTCGGGATGACCGAGTCCACCTTCGGTGCCTCGATCATGTTCTTGTCGAGGTAGATCGAGATGACTTGTCCGAGATACTGCTTCGTCGCCGCGGCGAAGAGCTTGGTGCCTTCCGCGTTGAACTGCAGGTTGACGATCGGACCCTGGCTCTGGTCGAGTGCCGCCGAGGCCGAGGTGAGGTCCTTGCCGGTGAGGATGACCTTGCCGTTCGGTCCCTTGAACTCGAGCTGCGCCGTCTGGCCGATCATCTTGATCGCCTGCTGCTGGTTCTTGACGCCGGCGAGGTCGACGATGATCTGATTGCTGCCCTGCAACTGGATGGACGGTTCCGAGATGCCGAGCTTGTTCGCGCGGTAGGCGATGATTGTCTCCGCCTTCTGCATGTCGGCGTGGGTCGCAGGCTTGGTCGCCTGCAGGACGACGTGGACGCCGCCCTTGAGGTCGAGTCCTTCTTTCACATAGTCGGTGATCGGGCTGACCGCGGTGAAGTACCCGTAAATTGCGGCCACCACGACCACGATCAGGATGAGGCCGATGATTCCGCGGCCGCGCACGGCTTGTCCTCCTCCACGACAAATGGAAGTCCACACGGCATTATACGGGAAGGACGAGAACCTTGCCTTTCCCTTTTCTCAGAGCAGCTTGTGCTCGTTCGCCGTCAGGCTGAAACGGCAGTGCAGCACCTCGGCGGCCCGCCTGCACATGACCATGCGACTCAGAAAGATCTCGAAATAGTTCATCGGCGAGATCGAGTCGTCGATCTGCAGCGCGAGGGTGATCACCGCCGCCTCGCGGTCGATCACCAGTTGGCTGCGCCGCACGGCCGCGTTGACGCGGTCGTGTTCGTCGTATTGCGCCGGGTCCTCGGTCTGAACGCGGCTGATGTGCACATCGGACTTGTCGGCGAGGATCAGAGCCGCCGAAATGGGCGATACGGCCTCGCCGTACTCCTCCTCGTGGTTGCCGATCGCGCCGAGAACGAGCGCGATCTCGTCCGAGGGCATGCCGGCCTCGCGCAGGATCGGATAGGCGAGCATCGCGGACGACTGCCCGTGGTGATTGCGGCCCGCGATGTTGCCGATGTCGTGCAGGTATCCGGCGATGGCCGCAAGCTCCGCGTCGCGCTGCGGGTAACCGAGTTCCGTGAGCACGCGGCGCGCGATCTTCGCGACCAGGCCGACGTGCCGGGTGCCGTGTTCCGTATAGCCCATGGCCCGCAGTGCCGCGTTGGCCGCGAGCACGAACTCGTGCACATCCTGGCGACCCGCGATGGTCTCAAGCGTTACGGCGATCGGGTTCAACTCCCTTCCTGCGCAAGGCAGCCTCCACGCGATCCGCGACCTCTTCCGGCCCGAGGCCGTCGGTGTGGAGATGGATGACGGCCCGCTCGATGGCGTTTCTCAGTCTCTGCCTCTCGGTCTGGACCCGCTCGGGGCCGTAGCCCACCCTGCGCCTGCGGCGCACCGTCTCGATCTCCGCGTCCAGCACCACGACATACCGGTAGCCGAGTGACCGCGCCAGGTCCCGCACACTCGAGTGTTCCTGAGGCAGGCAGTGGGCATCGAAGCCGCGCCGGCGCAGGTGGCCAGCGAGGGTAGACTTCCCCGCCGCCGACACGCCGACGATCGCTACGGGCACCGTCATTCTACGCCGGCAGGTGCAGGCTGAAGACGCGGGCCGTCGCTTCCGTTGCCGTGCAGATGCCGAACACCCCCACCGTCATGTCGTCCCTCGGCCGGCCCTTGGCCTGGCCGTGCGAAAGGTCCAGAATCGCCTGCGCGAGCAGCTCGGTGGCATCCGGCGCCGCCGCGCGGACGAGATCCGCGACGCCCTCGAGCACGTCGTGGGTCTGGGACCAGCGATCCGGAGCCAGAACCCCGTCCGACAGAGCTGCGATTATCGTCCCCTCGCTCAGTGGGAACTCATGCACGAACGGTTTCGTCGTGGGGTCGACCCCGATCGGGCCATATGGGCACGAGAGCTGCTCCACCACACCCTGCCTGCGCACCAGGACGACGTCCGGGCCGTTCTGCGACACCAGGAGGGCCTTCGCCTCGAGATCCGCCGACACGATGGTGAGCGTGGCGGAGACCTTGCCGCCGCGCTGCGCGTAGAGGAGGTCGTGCACCGCCCGGGCCGTGGCGCCGTCGCGGGCCCCCTCCGAAATCAGGTTCGCGCAGCGGTTGGCCACCAGAAGGGCCGTGCGCCGCGCGGCCTCGCCGTTGCCCTGTCCGTCGGCCATGATGAGCGAGACGCCGCCCCTCGCGCGCTCCACCACCTGCGCCTGGTCGCCGCTCCAGTTGAGGCCGTGCCGCGGCAGCTTGCGCACCGCAACGTGGATCTCAAGACCCACCGCCGCCCACCTCCCCCGCCGCGATCAGTCGCCGGACGTCGCCGAAGCGGCGCGTCAAACGCTCCTGGTCGAAATGTTCGAGCAGTGGCACCGCGTATTTGCGCGTCGTCCCGAGCGCCTCGCGAAGTTCCGCCGTCGTGGCCTCCCGGCCGCCCGCAAGACAGGCACGCACCCTGTCCTCTGCCTCGCGGAGCGCCTCGCGGGAGAAGTGGATATCACCCGCTCGTACGAGCTCTCCCCGCTCGGCGAGGTAGGACGTGAGGTCCTGAAGGCGCTGGGGCGTCAGGTTCCTGGCCCCCGGCCAGTCGGAAGGGGCGGCCGGCTGCAGTCCCCCGGCCGCGATGAAATCCCTGAGGCCGTCCAGGAGTCTCCTGAGTTCCTCGGGCATCGGCACGCCGTCGCCGGTCGGACGCACCCGTTCCCCTTCCACGGCGATCCTGCCTTCCGCGGCGAGTTCCGCGGCCAGTTGGGCGGCCTCGCGCACGCCGAGTTCCGCCACCACCTCGCGGCGCCACTGCTGCCGGTCGAGACCTCGCCAGAGGGGGTCCTGCTGCCAAAGCGTCCGCATGCGGTCCTCTTCCACCTGCATGCGGCGCTCGAGCTCCTCGCGGTCCAGATAGATCTCGCCGAGACGCCGCAGCCGACCCTCACGTTCGAGTCCCGCGACCGCTTCCCCCACGCTCGACTCGTCGAGCCCGAGTTCCTGCGCGAGAGCGCGCACGTTGGCCGCAAAGCGGCGTCGCACCGCCCCGAGCACCATGTCCGCCGGGGAGGCCTGGCGCCTGCGCCTCAGTTCTTCGATGTCTTCGGCGTGTCCCCGGCGCTGCCGTCCGCCGAGATCGAGCACAGACCCGCCGCCGATGGTCCGCGCCGGGGAGAAGCTCCGCACCACGACCCGGTCGCGCACGACAGCGGGGAAGGGCGTCTCGCCGCGGAACCGGACAAAGTCCTCGCCGCCGGAAGGGATCTCCTGAAGGGTCAGTGGCACGAGCCGCCCGATGACCTCCATGGTGCCGATGTGCAGGCGCACCCGCGCGCGCATGGGCAGCGGTGGCGCGCCGGCGAGCAGCTTCAGATGCAGCGTCACCTGCGATGTCTCCCGCACGGTACCCGGTGTTGCGAGGACCTGGCCCCGTTCCACCTGGTCCCGGTCGATCTGCGCCAGGTTCACCGCCGTCCGCTCGCCGGCACGGCAGCGCTGCCGCGATTCGCCGTGCGACTGCAGCCCGCGCACGCGCACCGGGATCCTGCCAGGCACCAGTTCGAGCCGGTCCTCGAGCGAGATCTCCCCGGAAGCGAGGGTCCCCGTGACAACGGTGCCGAACCCTGGCAAGGTGAAGACGCGGTCGATGGGCAGGCGCGCGAACCCGAGCGCGCTGCGCGGCCGGATGCGGGTGACCGCCTCCTCGAGCAGCGTCTGCAGGTCGCCGATGCCTGCACCGGTGACCGACGAGATGCCGACGATCGGCGCGCCCTCGAGGAACGTGCCCCTCAGTTCCTGGCGCAGATCGGTCTCGATGAGCTCTCGCCACTCGTCGTCCACGAGGTCGATCTTGGTGAGACAGACGATGCCCTCGGCGACGCCGAGCAGCGTCAGGATCTCGAGGTGCTCGCGCGTCTGCGGCATGACGCCCTCGTCCGCCGCCACGACCAGCAGGACGAGATCCATGCCTTGCGCGCCGGCGACCATGTGGTGGATGAAGCGTTCGTGCCCCGGGACGTCGACGATGGCGGCTCGCTGGCCGGACGGCAAGGTGAATGGGGCGAAGCCGAGCTCGATCGAGATGCCGCGCGCCCGCTCCTCCGGCAGCCGGTCGGTCTCATGTCCCGTCAGTGCCCTGATCAGGGCGGTCTTGCCGTGGTCGACATGACCCGCGGTACCGATGATCAGTCTCAGATCCATGGGCCTTCCCGATCTCCCTTGACCATACCCGTCGAAGCCTGTGCCAAGCCTATTTCCACGCCTCTTCGCGTTTGACAGCGGTCACGGCGGACTCTATACTTTCGTTGTGCTTCGGGGAGTGGCGCAGTTTGGCTAGCGCGCTGCGTTCGGGACGCAGAGGTCGCAGGTTCAAATCCTGTCTCCCCGACCAGTATTCCAGGGACCGTCCGCGATGCGGTCGGTCCCTTTTTGCGAAGGTGGGAGGAAATCCGGCGGAAGATCACCTGGAATGGATCTCACGCGCCTTACGCAGCAGGGCGCGGTAGCCCGGATAGCCGTGGCGCTGCACCTGTTCCTGCGCCTGGTCGAATCCGAGCCAGCGCGCTTCCGCGATCTCGGACTGCAGCGGGCGCACCTCGCCATTCTCGTAAGTCATGAAGAACCAGGTCACCTGCTTGTCGTTGCCGCCGGAAAGCGCGTAACCGACCTGGCCAAGACGCTCGCCCGGCACGGCCTGCACGCCGGTCTCCTCCAGCACCTCGCGCACCGCGGCCTCCTTGGGAGTCTCCCCCTGCTCGATGTGCCCCTTGGGGAACGTCCAGCGACCGTAACGATCCCTGATCATCAGAACTTCGTCGCCGCGTACCACGATGCCGCCTGCCGACTGCTCGGTCATATCGCCACCCCAACTTCCTGTCACTGCGGAGGGAGCGCCTCATGTTCATTATAGTCGTAGGTTGCGGTCGGCTGGGATCATCCCTGGCGCGCAGCCTGTCCGGAGCGGGCCACCGCGTGACCGTCGTGGACTGGAACCCGCAGCGCTTCGAGCGCATCGCGGACCTGCCCGAAGTGACGCAGGTCCTGGGTACCGGCATCGATGCCGACGTGATGCGGGAGGCGGGCGCCGAGGAATGCGACGCACTCGTCGCCGTGACCGACCACGACAATTCCAACATCATGATCGCCCAGACCGCCGAGCAGATCTTCAAGGTCCGGCACGTGGTCGCACGGGTCAACGACCCGCGCACGGGTCCGCTCCTCGAAAGATTCGGCATCCGCGCCGTCTGTCCGACGCAGCTCGCGGCCGACGCCCTCTTCGAGACCTTGCAATCGGGCTGGGCCGACGCGCAGCCCGGCCAACGCTGAAGCTGAAGGAGGGACCTGGCGGTCCGCGAGGTGCGGCCGGCCAGAGGACTTATGTACGTGATCGTGGTCGGCGGTGGCAAGGTCGGGTACTACCTGGCCAAGACGCTGCTCGCAGAAGGACACGAGGTCGCCATCGTTGAGCGGGACGAAAAGGTCTGCCGCAAGCTCGAACTCGATCTCGGCGAAATCCTGGTGCAGGCCGACGGGTCGACGCCGGCGGGACTCGAACTGGCCGGCGCCGGGCGGGCCGAGGTCCTGACCGCAGTGACAGGGCAGGACGAGACCAACCTTGTCGCCTGTCAGGTCGCGCGCACGTTCTTCAACGTCCAGCGCACGATCGGGCGCATCAACAACCCGAAGAACGAGGCGCTGTTCCGCGTGCTGAACGCCGGCACCGCCGTGAGCTCGACGCAGATCATCGCGGGGCTCATCCAGCGCGAGGTGGATACGCGCCATATCCAGAAGCTGCTGCCGCTCGCGACAGGCAAGGTGAACCTCTTTGAACTGGACCTGTCCGATCCGTCCCCCGCGCTCGGCAAGACGGTCGCCGACCTCAGCATGCCACCGGGAACGCTGCTGGTCGCGGTGATGCGGGCAGGCAGCGTCATCGTGCCGGACGGCCGCACCCAGCTCCTCAAGGGCGACCGGCTGATCGCCGTGGCCCAGAGCGATCGCGAGGAGGAGCTCGCGCGCCTGCTGTTCGGCGCAGAGGCCTGAGGGCGCACGGGAATAGTACACCGCGGAGGTGCAATCCGCGGTGTCTTTTCTTTTGGCTCTCGTGGGCAGCCTTGTCGCGGGTCTCATCCTGCTCGCCATCCTGGCCGTGGCCGTCACACCGCTGCTGCAGGCCTTCGGCCGCCGCTTCATGGGCATTCTCGTGCGGGAGAGCTACACGGGCAACGTCATGAGTCTCGTCAACTCGATGCGTCGGCTCGGCCCTCAGACCATGGGGGAAACGATGCTGCGCTCAGGCTCGGACGGGAAGGTGATCCAGCGTCCTCTCGGCACGCCCCGGCACCTGTCGCCATGGCAGGACCTGCTGTTCAATCCCGCACAGATCGGGCGCCTTCCGCTGAACGCCGACGCCAAGGTGGACGTCTCCGTCGTGATCGGCCCGAAGGCCAAGATTCCCCTCCGTATCGAGACACCGCTCCTGATCGCCGGCATGTCGTACGGCGGTGCGCTCACCCGTGACCTCAAGGTGGCCCTGGCCCGGGCGGCGAACCAGGCCGGCACGGCCACGAACACCGGCGAGGCCTACCTTCCCGAGGAGCGTCGCGCTGCGCGCAAGCTGATCGTCCAGTACCATCGCGGGACCTGGCCGATGTCGCCACAGAACCATCCGCAGCTGCTCGCCTCGGCCGACGCCATCGAGATCCAGATCGGACAGGGCGCCCAGGCGGGCGCGCCGATGCGCACGCCCGCCCAAAACGTGCGCAGCGACCAGCGCAAGGCGTACGGCCTGGCGCCAGGCAAGGACGCCCTGATCGACGGCAGGCTCCAGGGCGTTGCGGACGCAGGGGGCCTGGTCGACCTCGTCAAACGTCTGCGCGAGGCCTACGAAGTGCCCGTGGGACTGAAGCTGGCGGCCACCGACCAGATCGAACAGGATCTCGACGCCCTCGCCGCGGCGCCCCTCGACTTCATCTGCCTGGACGGCGCCGAGGGTGGCACGCACGGAGGGCCGGCCATCCTGCAGGACGACTTCGGCCTGCCGACCATGCACGCCATCGCCCGCGCCGACGCCTACCTGCGTCGCATGGGTCGGCGCGCGGAAGTGAGCCTCCTGGCCGCGGGCGGGCTGTACACGCCAGGCATCTGCCTCAAGGCGCTCGCCTTGGGCGCCGACGCCTGCTACCTCGGCACGAGCGTCGTCGTCGCCAGCATCGCGGAGCAGGCCGTCAATCTTGCCCCATGGGAACCGCCCTACAGCATGATTTTCCAGGCAGGCAGCGACCGCGGCCGCTTCTCCGTGGGCAATGCGGAGCAGCACGCGGCGGCGTTCCTGCGATCCAGCACGGCGGAGATCGAGATCGGCATGCGGGCGCTGGGCAAGGGCGCGCTCACGGAACTGAGCCGCCAGGACATGGTGGCCCTGACCCCGATGACCGCCGCCATCACCGGCTGCAGGCTACCTCTGGGACCGATCGAGGAGGACCAGGACGCCGTCTACCTCGATCTGCGCGACACAGACCGGGAGCATCCCCGCCCGCTGCACTGAGCAGGATATCTGAGGCTGCCCTGTCGAAATCCTCCGGCCACGGGTGACGTCCGCGAAGGGCGCCTGCCCGGAAGGCTCGAGAGGAGTGGCGCTCGTGAGCGCAACCATGTGGATCATCCTTATCATCATCATCCTGATCCTGCTCGGTGTTCGGTTCGTCCAGCAGGGCACCATGGGCGTCGTGGTCCGGTTCGGTCGCTTTAGCCGAAGCGCTCAGCCCGGCATCGCGCTGATCATCCCGTTCATCGAGAGCCTGCGCCGCGTGTCGACGCGCTCCCAGACCATCCAGATGCCCGCGTCCCCTGTCCTGACCGCCGACAACGTGTCGCCGGTGATCGACGCCTACTTCGTCTTCCGCGTCATCAACCCGCGCGACTTCCTCTTCGAGATCCTGAACCCCGTCGAGACCGTGCAAGCCATCATGTTTTCCACCATCCGGCGCGTCATCGCCGAGATGCACCTCTCGGAAGCCATGGCGGCGCGCGACAAGATCGACGCCGAGCTGCGCAAGGAACTGGACGAGAAGACCGCCGGCTGGGGCTTCAAGGTGGAGCAGGTGGCCATCCGGGACTTCCAGCTGCCGCCCGAGATGAAGCAGTCGATGGAGCAGCAGAAGATCGCCGATGCCCAGCGTCACGCCGCGATCAACACGGCGGAGGGCCAGAAGCAGGCGGCCATTCTCGCCGCCGAGGGCCAGCGGCAGGCGGCGATCACCGAGGCCGAAGGCCGCGCGCAGGCCACCCTGACGGTCGCCGACGCGGACGCCCAGGCCATCGCGAAGGTGTACGGCGCCTACCTCGCGCAGGGCGGATCGCCGGAGACTCTGCAGGCCGTCCTGACCGTGCGCAGCCTCGAGGCGCTCGAGCGTGTGTCGAACGGCCAGGCGACCAAGATCCTGCTGCCGAACAACCTCGCAAGCCTGGCGGGAACCTTGGCCGGCCTGACCGAGGTCAGCAAGAACACCTGATTGCCAAACCACGTCAAAGGGCCGCCCAAAGCCGGGCGGCCCTTTTCTTCCCGCGCGTCCCGTCAGCCTTCGCTTGCCACCATCCAGACGTGTCCAAAGGGATCC
Source organism: Bacillota bacterium (assembly GCA_021810725.1). GTDB lineage: Bacteria > Bacillota > Sulfobacillia > JAJZYS01 > JAJYTV01 > JAJZQO01. The sequence continues at coordinate 18,490 of JAJZIE010000012.1, forward strand.
TCGATCTTGCCGACGCGGGCGCCATGCGGCTGAGGCTCGACCGGCCTGAGCAGCGTCGCGCCCGCCGACACCGCCCTGCGCGCCACGCGGTCGGCGTCGTCGACATCGAGATACAGGATGACAGACGTGCCGCCGAGGCGCCGCGCGGCGCGATTATGGCCCTCAAACTCGTCGGCGACCATCAGCGCGGCGTTGCCGATCCTCAGCTCGCAGTGGGCGACCTTGCCGTCGTCCGAGAGGATCTTCGTCTCTTCCGTCGCGCCGAAGACGTCCTCATAGAACCGGATGGCCGCCGCACCGTCGTGGACGGCCAGCATGGGAACAACGCTCGTGGACGCCAAGCCCACACCCCCCAGTCCGGTTGACCGGCCAGAACGTTCCCGGCTCAGGGGCGCCCCCCTTCGTCTTCCTCGCGCCAGATCGCCTTGACCGTCTCGTACGTCGCCGGATAGTCCGCCGTATAGCGCAGGTAGTGCGGGATGGGATAGCGCACGCCTCCCTGATGGGTGCCGACGAGCCCTCTCGCGAAGGCGTCGGCGTCGGACCAGGGCAGCGTGAACGCCATCTCGTGGTCCTGCGTCTGGCCGAACACCCTGTCGCCGTAGCAGGGCAGGATGACCTGCGGCTTGCCCGTCTGACGGGTGCGGTTCACGATTTCGGCGCAGTCGGCCCTTGCGCTGAACTCCGATGTGATGCTGCCGCCCGTCTCGAACAGGGCGGCGGCCACCATGCGCATCACTTGCGCCGAATTGCCGTAGACCGCAACGACCTCCGGTTCGAAGCGCGCCGTGCGCAGGGGACCGACGAGGACCGTTCCAGGCAGTTCCGCCCGCGGCACGCTGGCCTCCGTGCGCAGGGCCGCCTGTCGGTCCTTGGCGTACATGCCCTCGGCGAGCCTGCCTTCCGCGTAGAACTCCGGCGCCTTGCGAAAGGCGAACGCCACCGAGGCGATCGGACAGGACAGGTCCTCGCCCGCCATCGCGATCGTCCAGCCGTAGCGCCTCGCCATCGAGACGCCCTGGCAGATGCTCACCTGCACACCGAGGTCGGCCTTGGGCCGGCGCGTGCGCTCGGGCAGTTCCTCGCCATCCTTCAACACGCGCAGAGCGAGCGGAAACGTGTCCGGGCGGACATACTGCTCGATCGCCGCGCCAAGTTCCGCTGCAGTCATGGTGCTCCCCCCGTGTCTCAGCGTGCATGACGCTTTCGCCGCAGGGAGGCGCCTAGCCTGCACATCGTTGCACGAAGGTACTTACAGCCGCCGTCACGAACCTCCCCATCCAGATTGAGGAGGGACAGCTTTGCGCCTTCTCCGTGCCGTGCTCTGGCTCGCTCTTGCCGTCCTCGTAACTTTGGTCCTGTCGACTCCGCTCGGCCCGCTGCCCGCGCTTCTGCCGCTGCTGAATCCGGCGCAAGGAGTCTGGTCGGTCGCGGGAGACGCGGCTTCGCAACCGGCGGGCACCGTAAGGCTACCCGGCCTGCGCGCCCCCGTATCCGTCGCCTGGTCCAAGGGCCAGGTGCCGCACGTGTTCGCGAAGAACGACCACGATCTCTTCTTCATGCAGGGCTACCTCGAGGCCTCGAACCGCCTCTTCCAGATGGACGCGATGCGCCGCGAGGGGGAGGGAACCCTCGCGGCGATCCTGGGCAAGCCGGCGCTCGAGAACGACGAGCAGTTCCTCAGCTACGGTCTGCTCGTGGGGGCGGAGCGCACCTTGCGCTCCATGCGCCAGGACCCCGCCGGCCAGGCGGCCCTCGGGGACCTCGAGGCCTACAGCGCGGGCGTCAACCAGGTGATCAGGCAGGACGAGCAAAGCCACAACCTGCCGCTCATCATGAAGCTCCTGGGCTACAGCCCGAAGCCCTGGACGTCGCTCGATAGCCTCGTAGTGCAGGAGGACATGCAGGAGAACCTCTCACTCAACCTGACCGCCCTCGACATGGCGGTGCTTGTGCAGAGGTTCGGACCACAGCTCGCGAATGCCCTGCTGCCCCTGATGCCACCGAATCCCCAACACCCGTACGACCCGGGGCCGTACGCCAAGCCCGCCACCGCACCGCTGCCGCCCGTGGCGGTGGGCAGCCGCGTATCCGCGACCGCCGCGGCACTGGCCGGGCGCATCCTCGGCTCCCCCTCGCTCTTCGCGGGCGCGTTCCAGGGGCTCGAAATGAGCAACAACTGGGTGGTCGGGGGGCAGCTGACCGCGTCGGGCAAGCCGCTCTTGGCCGGTGATCCGCACCTCGACCTCACGTTGCCCTCGATCTGGTACGAGGTGCAGCTCGAAGATCCGCATTACGACGTCGCCGGCGTGAGCATCCCCGGCACGCCGGGCATCCTGATCGGACACAACCGGCAGATCGCATGGAGCCTCACGGACACGGAGAGCCAGAGCACCTTCTTCTATGTGGAGCACCTGAACGGCAAGCACCCGACCAAGTACCTCTACGAAGGCACCTGGCATCCGCTGATCTTCCACCGCTACACCTTGCAGGTGAAGGGCGGCAAGACCGTCCACTACAGCGTGCCCTGGACCAACAACGGCCCGATCCTGACCGCGGACGGCCAGACGGTCGCCATGGACTGGACAGGGCAGATCGCTTCGCAGGACGTCACGGCCCTCCTGGCCGTCGACCATGCTCAAGACTGGCAGCAGTTCAAGCAGGCACTCCTGCCCTGGAACAACCCTCCGCACAACTTCGTCTTCGCCGACAGGGCCGGGGAGATCGGCCTCATCGCCCCCGGTTTCTACCCGGTCTTCCCCATGGGCGTGCGCCCTTGGCTGCCGATGAACGGCACAGGCGGCTCGGAATGGATCGGAAGGATTCCCGAGTCGGCCATACCCCAGTCCTACAACCCGCCGAATCATTTCCTCTGGTCCGCCAACCAGCGGCCGGTGGCCGCCGACTACCCCTACTACATCGGCACGTCGTGGGACTGG